>CALIBP010000057.1 GCA_938048165.1 uncultured Alphaproteobacteria bacterium
AATGCCTATGGCGCGGTGATTGTTCGCGCCGGCAAAATTATCGGTGAAGGGGCAAACACGATCTATGCCCACAATGACCCAACTGCTCATGGTGAGATCGAGGCAATCAAAGATGCCTGCCGACGCATTGGGCGTAACGAATTTTCCGGGGCGGTGATCTATACCAGCGGCGGTGCACCCTGTCCGATGTGTGCGACGGCCTGCTACTGGGCGGGCCTCGACAGGATTTATCATGCCCATCAAGCCGATGACATTACCGACGGCGGTGCGCCGGAGTACGGCAAATGTTGACCCGCCGTTCAATGATCGCTGGCGCAATAGCGGCATGGGGTGCGGGGCTGTTGGCAATGCGAAAGGTGTTGGCGCGTACTGCAGATAACCATAAAAGCTTTATCAAGCGGGCATTTGAAATGCGTCACCGGGCGGTGTCCGAAGGCGATCAGGCCTATGGCGCGATCGTTGTAAAGAATGGCCAGGTCGTGGGGCTTGGCCCCTCTCGCGTCGTGACCAACACAGATGCGACGGCGCATGCGGAGATGGAAGCTTTGCGCGACGCTGGCCGGACACTCGGTACGCATGATCTTTCCGGCTGCATTCTCTATACGACTTCACCACCCTGCCGGATGTGCGAAACCGCTGCCCATTGGGGAAATATCGAGCGGGTCTATACGGGCGCAGACATCACAGATCGCGGCAGGCCCGGTTACGGTTGTTAGCTAGCGACCCGGTTGGGTGCGACGCCATGACAAAGCCTCGGCGATATGCAGGCGACTCACAGTTTCTTCCCCCGAGAGATCGGCTAGTGTTCTTGCCACGCGCATGACGCGATGATAGCCCCGGGCTGACAGGCGCAATCGATCCGTCGCGGCGGTCAATAGAGCACGACCGGCATCATCGGGGCGCGCGACTTTTTCCAGCAACTCACCATCGACATCGGCATTTGTCCGTATTTTGGTCTCGCTGCCACCCAGCACGGCATAGCGCTCTCGCTGAAGGGCCCGGGCCGTTGCCACGCGCGCTGCAACCTCTGCGGATCCCTCTGCCGGTGGCGGTAGCGATAGGTCGGCGGGCTTCACGGCGGGAACGTCTACATGAATATCAATCCGGTCAAACATGGGCCCCGAGATTTTAGCCTGATAATCCTGAGCGCAGCGCGGCGCCCGCGAACAGGCCTGGCTCGCATCATCCAGATAGCCGCAGCGGCAGGGGTTCATCGCAGCAACCAGCTGAAACCGCGCCGGGTAGGTTTGATGGGCGTTGGCGCGGGCGAGCACGGCAAGCCCTGATTCAAGCGGTTGGCGCAACGCTTCCAGCGTTTGGCGGGAAAATTCCGGTAGCTCGTCGAGAAACAGGACACCGAGATGGGCCAGAGAAACCTCCCCCGGCTGCGCCTTGCGGCCGCCACCGATCATGGCGGCAAGGGAGGCAGAATGATGCGGGTCCCGGAACGGCCGAGTCCTTAATAGGCGCCCGCCGCCCAGCGTCCCGGAGACCGAATGGATCATGCTGATTTCCAGCGCTTCTGCCGGATCAAGCGGTGGCAATATTCCCGGCAGCCTGGCAGCGAGCATTGACTTGCCTGCGCCCGGCGGGCCCATCATGAGGAGGTTATGACCACCCGCCGCGGCGACTTCCAGGGCGCGTTTGGCAATTTCCTGACCTTTAATGTCGCGCAGGTCGGGTACGTTTTCGTCGACCGATTCAAGTTTGGCCTCAGGTGCAGCCAGGATTTGTGCGCCTTTGAGATGATTAATAAGCGCTAACAGGTTTGGGGCGGCAATAATCGGAATTTCGCCAGCCCAGGCTGCTTCCCCGCCACAGGCCTCAGGGCAAATGAGCCCGGTCCCTGCCGCTGAGGCGCCGATGGCCGCTGGCAGAACCCCTGTTACCGATGTGATCGCGCCGTCCAGGGCAAGCTCGCCGAGGGCGGTGTAGCCAACCAGCTCGTCATCACTTAAAACGCCCATCGCCGATAACAGGCCGAGCGCAATTGGGAGGTCAAAATGGCTGCCTTCCTTGGCCAGGTCGGCTGGTGACAGGTTTACCGTGATCCGTTTTGGTGGCAGCGCGAGACCAATTGCGGCCAGCGCCGCGCGAACCCGTTCGCGGGATTCGCCCACGGCTTTATCAGGCAATCCGACGATGGTAAATGACGGCAAGCCTGCCCCCATCTGGACCTGAACATCGATCGGCAGCACATCGATTCCAGAAAAGGCAACCGTTCGCACCCGGGAAGCCATAAAATTTCGTCCTATGGTTGAATTACTTTCAGGGTCTTTTACGCTTAATGCAATTGTATTGCTACCCTCGGGCATAACAATCTCCTGTCTTTGTCACAGGCAAATGTTCTCATTTTGTTCTTTAAATGGCAAGAGTTGGTTTGTATTGGTTTGCGGGGTAACGTCGTGTTTCATACCCCGCTGTGGTTAAAACCCGTTAGGTATTGGAGAGTTTTGACATGCTTATTCTTTACGATGGCACGACGTCGGTTTGCGGCATCAAAGCCCGCGTGACGCTTTTTGAAAAAGGGCTGGAATTTGAAAGCCGCAATATTGATCTTCGAAAAGGCGAGCAATTTGCGCCCGAATACCTGGAATTAAATCCAAACGCCGTTGTCCCAACGCTGATCGATGGCGATAACATCATTCTCGAATCTTCGGTAATCATGCAGTATATCGAGGATATCGGGCCTGCTCCGTCACTGCTTCCCGAAAGCCCGCTGGATCGCGCGCGTATGCGTTTGTGGCTCAAACGAATTGATGACCCGATTCACCCATCAACGGGCACCATCACCCATGCCACTGCTTTTCGCCCCGCATTTCTCAAGAAAACCCCAGAAGAGAAAATAGCGCATTTTGCCGCGATGCCTGATCCGGCACGGCGGGCGCGACAGGAAGCAGTTTACAAAGATGGCCTTGACGCTCCAATTGTGGCCAACTCAGTTCGGATATTTGATAAATTTGTCATCGACGCCGAAGCTGCCCTGACGAAGAACGAGTTTCTCGCAGGGGATCGATATTCTTTGGCCGACGCTGCGGCGACGCCTTACATCAACCGGCTTGATGCGTTAAAGCTCTTGCCGGTCTGGTCGGAAACGGCACCGCATGTGCTGGATTGGTATGACCGGATAAAGCGGCGCCCTTCTTTTAAAGCAATGCTGACTGATTATCTAACAGAGGAAGATATTGCGCGCTTCGACGCCATTGATGACAGCACCGCTGATAAGGCCCGAGAAATTCTCGATGCCAAATAATTTACGCGGATTTACGGGCGGGTCTCGCTATAACGGGCTTCCATCGCATCCCAGAGCAGGCTTTCGATGTGAATGTCATCGAGTGCGTTAATCTCCTGGATGCCGGTTGGCGAGGTCACGTTGATCTCGGTCAGAAAATCCCCAATGACATCGATGCCCACAAAAACCAGGCCGCGCTCTTTGAGGGCTGGTCCGATGGCTTCGCAAATCTCCTGTTCGCGGGAGGTTAGCGTGGTTTTGCCAGCGGAGCCGCCAGCATGGAAATTTGCGCGCGCGTCGCCGTCTGCCGGAATACGCGAAACGCCGCCGACGGGAACGCCATCTACGAGAATAATGCGTTTATCGCCTTGCCGTACCTCAGGCAGGTAACGCTGGATGATGATCGGCTCGCGATACTTGTCGGTGAACATTTCCAGCAACGCGCCCATGTTCTCGTCTTCAGGGGTAATGTGAAAAACATCAGCACCACCATTGCCAAAGAGCGGCTTTACGATGATGTCTTTATGCTCATTCCGGAAGGCGTGAATCTCTCTAAGATCAGACGTGATCAGCGTCGGCGGTAAAACCCCGTCAAAATGGGTAACGAAGAGTTTTTCCGGGGCATTTCGAACCTCTGCGGGATCATTCACCACCAACGTGTCCGGGTGAATATGCTCCAGCAAATGTGTTGCGGTTATGTAAGCCATGTCGAAGGGGGGGTCCTGGCGCATTAAAACGATATCGACTTTTGAAAGATCGAGAATTTCTTCCTTGCCAGCGGTGAAGTGGTTTCCGATTTCCCGGCGCACCTCGATCGGTCGGGCGCGGGCATAAACCTGTCCATCCCGAAAAGCCAGCTCGGATGGAAGATAGTGATAAAGCGTATGGCCACGCGCTTGCGCCTCCATTGCCATCATAAAGGTGCTGTCGGCATTGATATTGATCGTTTCGATCGGGTCCATTTGGATCGCGACGGCTAAGCTCATTTTTATTCCCGGGATTGCTGTGGCGTGTTGATCCTAGTTAAGCCGCGAACGGACCTTATGCAACAGGGAAGCGGCCTCATGACGCATCGCCTCGTTCGTGGACTGCGCCAGAAAATCTTCCAGCACAGCTGTCGCCCGCTGCAGATTTCCGATCCTGGCAAAGAACGCTCCGGCTTCCCGGAGTAGCGGCAACCGGTGTGGCGCAATCAAGAGCATCCGGTCCATGATCTCCGCCGCTCTCTCCGGGTCGTTTCCTGAAAGGGCGCGCAGCTTAATATTATTGAGGAGCCGGATCAGGGTGTCCCGACTGCTGACGGGCGCATAATAATCTGGCTGCAACTCGGCCTCCAAACCGGCCATTTGCTTTAATAGGGCTCGCAGATCGGCGACGTCGCGTTCAAGGCCACCATTGAAGGGATCAATAATGCTGCGCACGGTGCCGCGCTCCAGCCTGATCATGAAATGACCGGGAAAATTTATTCCCGTTGCTTCCCATCCAAGCCGGTGGGCGGCATCGAGATAAAGTATCGCGAGCGCCACGGGTAACCCCTTCCGGCGATCAATGACATTTATCAAATTTGCATTCTGGGGGTCATCATAGGTGTCGGCGTCCCCTTGATAGCCCCGCTCTGATGAAATGACCTTTGAAAGGGCTTGCACCCGTTTTGTAATATTGTGTGTTGAGGTGCCCGGCACCAAAGCGGAAACGTCATCGGCCATTGTCGATAGGTGGTCACGATAAACCGCCAGATCCGCATCGGGCTGATCAAGCGCTGCAAGCAATAACGCGGTTTCTCCGATTTCGATGTCGTTATCATCCCGCTCGCCGAAATCTTTCAGCATGGAATGAACTTCGGCGCGTCCGATCTGTGATCCAGACGTCATTTCTTTTTGGCCCGGTTTGATTTGCGCCGTGGCTCATTCTTCATGATTACGTGGCTGACGATGCGTCGGACATATTTTATTTGCCTTGCGTGGTTACGAACCCGTTCAAGCTCTGCTGCGTTCTGCGCAATACCCATCAAATAAACCGTCCCACCGACGGTATCGATCGAGTAGTTTATCGAGACCACTTGATTGTCCAGCGTAAGACGGGTTTTTAACTTGGCGGAAATCCAGCTGTCGCGGGCAAAGCCGGATGTCCCGCCTGAGGTCGTCACCTGAATTTCGTTTATGACCTCTTTGACGCCGACAGCTTGCCAGGCGAGCCGGACGGCATCCAGGCGCAATTTCTGGGTGGGGACGGAGCCCGTCAGCAAGACGCGCCCTTCCGATATCGAAATATCAGCCTTGATTAGAAGCGTGTCGCTATGTTCAAGCCAAAGAGCGTTTATCCTGGTACGGATCGCCAGGTCGCGGGCGGCGTTATTGAGTCCGCGTTCTTCAGAGGCGGCGGTGGCAACGGAGGCCCCGGCCCCAACCGCGGCGCCCACGCAGCCGCTCAGAAACGGTGTGGCCCCGAGCAGCAGTGCGATAAAACCAAAAACCCGAAGATCGACCTTGGCAGCCATAGTAGTTGTCCTAACCTCACTCAACGTATTTTGCACACGCTCATGAATCGCGCCAAGCATCCTTTACATGGTGGGGCAGCCGATTGGGGACAACAAGCAAAACATCGAAACGCATCAGGGCGTGTTTTAGATTCGGGTGAGCTTGCTGAAAGGCATTGGCCGCACGCATTATGCGTTGCTGCTGACGGGGCGTTATGGCCTCCAGGCCTTGCTCAATCGTTTGGCGGGCTTTTGCCTCAATAAAAACCACCGTCTTTCCGCGGGCTGCAACAATATCGATTTCGCCGACCGGGCTACGATAGCGTCTTGCCAGGATGCGATAGAACTTTAATCGGAGAGAGAGGACCGCGAGGGTTTCCGCTCTGCGACCAGAGGCCTCGCGTCTTTGTCTTTCGCCGATGTTGCGGCCACGGCCCATCTTTAATCAACCCCGTCTTCCGACTGTAATAGAAGGGCACGCTGGTACAGTGGGCGACGCTGCAGCCCCGTCGAGCTGGCGACGGCGCTCGCGGCATCTTTGACGCTGAATCGCGTGAGCGCTTCTCTTAGCAAATCGTCAATTTCCGTCTCTGATGGTGCTTCGGATGCCCCGGGCGGCCCGACAACAATTGTCACCTCACCCTTTGGAGGCGGGGCAGACCCAATCTGGGCAGCGAGGCTCGCGAGAGGTCCCCGCGTCATTTCTTCGAAACGCTTGGTAATTTCGCGGGCGATGACGGCCTCTCGATTACCCAGTATCTCCACCATATCTGCTAAAGACTTTGCGAGGCGTTTTGGCGATTCAAAAAACACTAAAGTTGCCTGCGTGGAAGCGGCCCGCTCCAGCGCTTTGCGCCGCGCCGCGGTCTTGGTTGGCAAAAACCCCTCAAAGATAAACCGGTCCGTTGGCAGACCCGACACGCTCAAGGCGGCAAGAGGCGCCGACGCACCGGGAACCGGAATAACTTTAATGCCGTGTTTTAGAGCGGCGTTGACCAATCGGTATCCCGGGTCTGAAACAAGCGGCGTGCCTGCATCGGAAACCAGCGCCACAATCTCGCCCGAATTTAATCGTTCTATCAGGGCTGGTGTCGCCCGCTCGGCATTATGTTCGTGGTAGGGAATAAGTTGAGCGGTGAGGCCGAATTCGGATTTGAGTTTGCCGGTGACTCTGGTGTCCTCACAGGCGATGGCATCGGCAGCGCGTAAAACGGCGATGGCGCGCAGGGTGATATCGCTCAAATTGCCGATCGGTGTTGCAACAATATGGAGACCGGGATCGATATGTGTTGCAGAGAGTTTACTTACCAGCATCTCGGCGATAGGCTCGCCCCTGGTTGGGCCGGTGGGGGTCGCCTGGTTTGGAAGATCACCGGATGTATAGTGTGAACCCGTTTCGTTTTCTGCGCCGTAGCGCACATTTTTCTTATTGGGATCTGCGCCGGTTGTCGGCTGCCGCATGGCTGGGCACTCTCTGCGTTGGGCTCGCGGCTTGCGAGCCTCCTAACGTTAAGAACGCGCCGCAGACGACGCAAGCCCGACCAGCCACGCCCACGCCGCCGCCCGCGCCAAAAGCGGTGACACGGCCTGCAGAAAAACCGGTGATTGACCCACCCCTTGCTTCTTTACCACCTGAACCAAAAGTAACGCTGACGCCGCCTAAAGGCATTCGTGACCAGGTTCCCGTCGGGCTGCTCCTGCCTATGTCCGGGCGCCATGCGGGTTTGGGAAAATCGTTGTTACGGGCGGCGCAGTTGGCAATGTTTGAGGTTGCGGATGAAAATTTTGTCCTGTTGCCGCAGGACACAAGGGGGACGCCTGAAGGTGCAGTCGAAGCTGCACAGCGCGCTATTGAAATGGGGGCACAGCTTCTGATTGGGCCTGTCTTTGGGAGGTCAGCGCGCGCGGTAACGCCGCTCGCCTCGCAGGCTGCCATCAACCTGATTGCCTTTACCAATGATCGGGCGGCGGCGGCGAGAGGAACGTTTGTCTTTGGATTTTTGCCGGAAGATCGGGTTCGCCGGGTTGTATCCTTTGCCGCGACGCAGGGCATTCAGCGCTTTGCCGCTTTAATTCCCAATGGGCCTTTTGGGGATCGCGTTGCCGCCGACTACGCCAAGGCCATCGCAGATGCCGGGGCGACGCTTGTGCGGACGCAACGCTATGGTCGGGGCACGACATCCGCCACTGAAGCGATTAAACTGCTTGGCGACTATCGCGAACGCCGCGCCGCGCTTCTTGCAGAACGAAATCGACTGTCTCAGGAAAACACCGATGAGTCCCGCCGCGCCCTAAAACGGCTGGAGAAAAATGAAACATTGGGGGACGTTCCGTATGAGGCGGTTTTGCTTCTGGAAGCCGGAGAAGCGCTGAAAGCAACAGCACCGCTTTTGCCGTATTATGAAATCGATACCAGAAAGGTTCGCCTTCTTGGCATTGATGACTGGTCTTCGCGATCATTGCGCCGCGAACCGTCTCTAGCTGGCGCCTGGTATGCTGGCCCCTCGCCTGCCGCTCACGCAGATTTTGCCAAGCGATTTGCCGCGGTTTACAAAACACCACCACATGCGCTGGCGGCGCTGGCCTATGACGTCACTGCCCTGGCCGCGGTCAAGGGCGGGAAAGATGCCGGTGGGTTTGGGCTCGATCAGCTAACGGTGGAAAACGGATTTGCCGGAAGCGTCGGGCTGTTCAGGCTTCGTGAAGACGGGCTGGTCGAACATCGATTTGCCGTAATGGAGGTCCAGCCGGACGGTGTTAAAGTTGTCAGCCCGTCGCCTGAATCCTTCGATACCGCTCAGCAGCAGACGCCAGCCATTCCTCCGGACACGCAAAAGAAAATTGAGATTAATCCGCTAGGTCAGTAACGCCGCCAGTATGGCGTTTAATCTAAGGCGGCCTTCTTCGGTCGCGCGGATCCCGTTGTCATCAAGTATGAGATAGTTTGCGGTGAGGAGCGGCCGTAATCGTCGGGGCTCTAACGCGTCTTCGAGCTCCATGCCGGTACGCGCCCAGAAAACATCGCGCGACAATCCATCGGTCAGCCGTAGCCCCATCATGAATATCTCCTCAACCCGAGCCGCGGGATCAATCGCCGTGCGGTTCCGGGTGGCGTGCCCTGATTCCTCTACGGCTTTCAGCCAGTTTTCAGGACCCGGGATCTGTTCTGTTGCATAAACTTTGTGGTTGATTGTCAGACGCCCGTGGGCGCCGGGGCCTGCGCCGACATAATCACCGCCCTCCCAGTAAGTTATGTTGTGGCGGCACTCTGAACCGGGGCGCGCATGATTGGATATTTCATAGGCAGGCATGCCTTGCTGATCACAGATTTCCTGCGTGATATCGAACAAGGCAGCGGCGCTATCTTCCTCTGGCAGGACAAATTCACCGGCCCGTTCCTCGGCGTAAAATGGTGTGCCTTTTTCGATTGTCAGCTGGTAGAGCGATAGATGATCGCCGGCAAGGGTAAGCGCTTCCTGCAATTCGCTGGTCCAGGACTCGGTCGTTTGTCCAGGGCGGGCATAGATGAGATCGAAGGAAAAGCTCGGGAAGGTTTTCTCTGCGAGCTTGAGGGCAGCGATGGCCTGGTCGTGATCATGCCCGCGGCCCAGAAACCCAAGCGCGTCATTATCCAAAGCCTGTACACCGATGGAAACGCGATTGACGCCGGCGGCTCTTAGATCAGCAAACTTGGCGGCTTCAATCGAGGTCGGGTTAGCCTCCAACGTAACTTCAATGTCATCGGCAAAGGCCCAATGGTTGGCCGCCGCATTGATAACGGCAGCAACGGTGGAGGGGTCCATGAGGGACGGGGTGCCGCCGCCAAAAAATATACTGGTTAAGGATCGGTCGGGCATCCCCGCTGCCCAATAAGATAACTCGTTGAGCAGCGCATCGCGCCAACGACCTTGATCGATTGTCTCACGAACATGCGCGTTGAAGTCGCAATACGGGCAGCGCGACAGACAAAACGGCCAGTGGACATAGAGCGCCAGCGCGTCGTCATCAGCCCCGTTGCTATTGTCGTCAATCGGCAAAACAGGCGCGAGTCAATTGGGTGAAGGCGTCGGCGCGGTGGCTAATCGCGTGTTTGGCGTCGGGATTCATTTCGCCGAAGGTCTGGTCGTTTCCGTGTGGTAGGAACATCGGGTCATAACCAAACCCTAACGCGCCGCGTGGCGGCCAGACGAGAGACCCATCAACCCTTCCCTCGAAGGTTTCGCAGTGACCGTCCGGCCAGCACAAAGCGAGGGCGGCAACAAAATAGGCACTGCGGTCGTCGATGTCCTTGAGCCCATCCTCGACCAGGCCCATCGCCATATCGAAATCCTTCTCCGGCCCCGCCCAGCGCGCTGAGTAGATTCCTGGATCACCATTCAGGGCCGGGACGACAAGCCCGGAATCATCGGCCAAAGCCGGAAGATTGGCGGCTTCGGCAGCCGCACGGGCCTTGAGTTCGGCATTTGCAACAAAGGTCGTTCCGGTCTCTTCTGGTGCATCGAGACCTAATGCTCCTGCTGAGACAACCTCAATTTTGTAAGGGCGCAACAGATCATGAATTTCACGGACCTTGCCTTGATTGTGGCTGGCAATGATCAGCTTATGTTCAGAAAAACGACGATGATTTGTCATGGCATTCTTTATCCAGCGTTTACGGCGGCCCGTTGCAACACAGTCAGCTCTTCAACACCTTTAAAAGCCAGGTCGAGCAATTGATTGAGAAGGTCGCGGCTGAACGGGTCTTCTTCGGCGGTGCCCTGAACTTCGACAATGCCGCCTTTGCCGGTCAGGACGAAGTTAGCGTCAGCCTGAGCATTTGAATCTTCGGGATAATCAAGATCAAGGACGGCCGTACCATCGTAAATGCCACAAGACACTGCGGCGACAGAATCACTCATCGGTATTTCCTTTAGCTTGCCGTCAGCGACAAGCTTGGCAAAGGCGATATGCAGTGCAACCCACGCACCGGTGATCGAGGCGGTACGTGTGCCGCCATCGGCCTGGATAACATCACAATCGAGTCGGATCTGGCGTTCGCCCATGGCGGAAAGATCAGTTACCGCTCTTAGAGACCGGCCAATCAGCCGTTGAATTTCCTGGGTCCGCCCACTTTGTTTTCCGCGT
>CALIBP010000058.1 GCA_938048165.1 uncultured Alphaproteobacteria bacterium
TAGTGATTATTCAGAAACTGCATGTCGCCGCGCTCGAACTCCATATCGAGCCGGATCTCATCGCTTAGGGCCAGTTCGCTAAATAGATTGAGAGCTTCTTGCTGGGCATCCGTCAACCGCGGTACCTGGGGAAAGCGTTGAGCGCTTTCGACGTATTTTTGACCGAAACGACTAAAGAACCTGTCTTTGTGAATGGTAAAAACCGGCGCGACGTAAAACGGGTCTTCGCCGTCAAACTCTTCGCCCCTGTGATCGATGCAAAATGGCTTATAGAGTTCTGGCAACAGGTCAGGGCGTGTACGGAGAATTTCATTGTGGATAGTGATGGCGCTGGCAAAAGAGCTGGTGCCGCCAGACTTTGCGGTTTGCAGGCAAAGCAATCCAACGACGTCTGATTTGTCACAGTGAAACGGCAGATGAACCGGCGTCTGATAGCCTCGAAGATTAAAATTCTGATCCCAATTAGCGCCGACGGCTTTTACATGGCCGAGGAGGTCACCCATCATGTTCTGGGCGACGGCAGTTCCGAAGTAGGTGCCTAGCCCCCAATAAATCGTTGTGGCGTCTTTCTCGCCGAGCCGTTCAACCGGCAGACCTCGAATTAATTTAGCGCCTCTACCATGTTCCAACTCCTCAAGGATCTCGGAAAGGGTATTCGCCAGCCGCGTTAGAGGGAAATCGGCTTTTGTAATATTTGGAATTTCCAGCCCGAGTGATTTGACGTGTGCCAGCGCGCTATCGAGCTCAGCAATATCATCATCTGTGAGTACGTAAATCCAGTCGCTGGTGTTTGCGAGTTCGGGGCCTTTCCAGCCTGCCGCGGATTCAAATGGCCTATCCAGGACTGTTGTTGCCATAGATTTCGCCTATCAAATGATTACAGTTTGAACAAACACCAAGTATCGGTTCCAATGGACCGAAATGCAATCGACAGTTATTTCAATGAATAAGCCCCTATTGGCGCTCGGACTCATGAGTGGGACATCGCTTGATGGTATCGACGCCGCGTTGGTGCGGACGGATGGTGGTTCGGTTGTCGAAACCGGTCCGCATATTAGCATTCCTTACGAGAATAATTTCCGCGATAGCTTGCGCTCGGTGTTAGGCGGTGTTGGACCTGTTGAGGAGGTGGAGCAAACGTTAACGCAACTTCATAGGGACGCCGTGCAGACGCTGATTACCGAGGCGGGTCTTAAAGCAGCAGATATCGATTTGATCGGGTTTCATGGCCATACGGTGCTGCATGACCCGGCACAATCGAGGACATGGCAAATCGGAGATGGGGCGTTCCTCGCGGCGACAACCGGTGTCGACGTTGTCTGTGACTTTCGCAGCAACGACGTCGCACAGGGCGGGCAGGGTGCGCCTCTGGTTCCGGTGTTTCATCTCGCGCTTGCGGTCGAGCTTGATATGCCGCTGGCTGTGTTGAATATCGGTGGCGTCGCAAATGTGACCTATCTCAATGGCGATGAAACATCGCTTGTTGCCTTTGATACCGGGCCGGGCGGAGCGCTCGTTGATGACTGGGTATATCGCAAGTTCGGAAAACCTTATGACGACGGTGGTACAATCGCGGGGGCGGGTACGGTTTCGAAATCTGTATTGAATCAATTATTAAGGAGCCCCTATTTCGACAGATCGCCGCCAAAGTCACTGGACCGGGATGAGTTTGATTTAGCGATTGTAGGAGGTTTGACACCGGAAGACGGTGCCGCGACGCTAACGGCTTTTACATGTGAGACCATTGCGCGGGCTGTCGGTCATCTTCCGACACCACCAAATAGATGGCTGGTTACCGGCGGTGGCAGACATAATAAATACTTAATGGGTTTGCTTAGGCGTAGCCTTGGAGCCGATGTGGAACCCGTTGAAAGCGTCGGATGGCAGGGCGATGCGCTGGAGGCACAGGCTTTTGCCTATCTCGCGGTGCGCAGTCGGTACGGTCTGCCACTGACATTTCCTGGAACAACTGGCGTTCCGACGCCGCAGACCGGCGGTGTCTTCTTTCCAAAACCCTGTGGTCGCGACCTTAGATAGTGGTGGAAGCAGCCTCAATCGCCGGAATCTGGGTTTCCAGATAGGTATCCACATGGGTGGTCAATTCATCGACCCGGTCATGGAAGAAGTGATTCGCTCCTTTGATGATCCTGTAATCGATGGTAATCCGCTTCTGGGCCTGTAGCTTCTTGGCTAACGTTTCGACCGAATCCTGCGGCACCATTGTGTCCTCTGCACCATGAACAAAGAGACCAGAAGCCGGGCATGGTGCGAGGAAGGTGAAGTCATATTTGTTAGCGGGTGGGGCCAGGGCAATGAAGCTGTCAATTTCGGGGCGCCGCATCAAAAGCTGCATGCAAATCCAGGCACCAAATGAAAAACCGCCAACCCAGCATTGTGAAGCATCGGCATTTGCCGATTGCAGCCAATCGAGCGCTGCCGCAGCATCGCTGAGTTCACCCATGCCTTCGTCATATTCGCCCTGAGACCGGCCAACACCCCGGAAATTGAATCGGAGAGTCGAGAAACCCCGTCGCGCGAAGGTCTGGTAGACCTCAAAAACGACGCGGTTATTCATCGTACCGCCCTGTTGTGGATGCGGGTGAAGGATCAGCGCAATTGGCGCATTTTCAACACGCGAATGGTGATAGCGGCCTTCGAGCCGACCGTCTGGACCGTTAAAAATGACCTCAGGCATAAAGTAGAAATCTCCTGAAAAAATTATACTGGCTGGAGCACAAACCGGTTGTTGACGCACCCGGTCGCGCCACATACATTCCCGGCGCAAATTAACTCAGGCAAGCCAATAAGCATTAAGCGCGCGAATATAGTGAATTGCGCCATCAAAATACAAGCTTCTCGATAACAGGGCCCTAAAATATTTGGTTTTTGTTTTTAAATTTCAAACTTTAGTGAGGATAATTAGGCGTTATGAGAGTGGGTAGTAAGGGAAGATACGCGGTCACTGCCGTTATATTTTTGGCACAGCAGGACAAAAGAATGCCGATGCCTTTGGCCGATATCGCGAGCCTCCACGAAATATCGTTGTCATATCTTGAGCAGCTGTTTGCCAAATTGCGGCGTGCAGGGCTCGTCAAGAGTGTTCGTGGTCCTGGTGGCGGCTATATGCTGAGCCGCGCGGCTGATCAAATCCTCATTTCCGATGTTATCGCCGCCGTTGAAGTACCAACAAGCCGCGAACGCAAATCTGCATCCAAAAGTGCAAATGACGGATCGGAAACAGTCGCTTTGTGGGAAGCGCTCGGTAATCAGGTATACGGTTTCCTCAGTTCCATCTCGGTTGCCGATGTTTGTGAACGCCGCATTGAACCGGCGGGCAAATCAGATCAGCACGTTGCGGCCCGTCGCGCGGCAGCCAGTTAACGTTTTCGGACGCGCGTGACTTCCCGAAGCTATCTGGATTTTAACGCAACCGCGCCAACCAGGCCGGAAGTCATTGAGGCCGTGGCCGACGCCATGCGGGAAGGAGGCAATGCTTCCTCCGTGCATGCCGATGGCCGGGCCGCCCGCGCCCGTGTCGAAAAGGCCCGCCGCCACGTAGCGGCACTGGTCGGCGCTGACGCAACTGGCGTGATTTTCGTCGGTAGCGGGACAGAAGCCAATAATCAGGCCCTGCGCAGGGAGAATATCGACCGTATCATTGTATCGGCAATCGAGCATGAGTCTGTTCTACAGGCCCGGCCTGACGCTGTTATTTGCCCTGTTACATCGCAAGGGCTGGTTGACCTGGAGGCCTTGGCACGCCTTTTGGCCGAAAGTGACGTGCCGACGATGGTATCGATCATGCTGGCCAATAACGAAACCGGTATCGTGCAGCCAATCGCAGAGGCCGTCCAACTGGCCCATGACGCTGGCGCTTTGTTCCATTGCGATGCAGTGCAAGCCGCAGGCAAAATTCCTGTCGACATGAAAGCGCTCGGCGTTGATAGCCTGGCACTATCAGCCCACAAGATCGGTGGGCCGCAAGGTGTCGGTGCCTTGATCTGTAAAAACCCCTCGGAGATGCCGCGATTTGTTCACGGCGGTGGCCAGGAAAGTGGATTGCGCGCGGGGACGGAAAATGTCCCGGGCATCGTCGGTTATGGGGTTGCGGCGGAAAGTGCCCTTGCGGGGCTAAACGCGTTCGGTGCTTTGGCTGATTTACGGGATGCGCTCGAAGCGCGCGTTCAGGCAATTGAGCCTTTGGTCGAGATTTTTGGTAAGGAACTTGAGCGTTTACCCAATACCTCGAAATTCGCCACCAAAGGCCTCACCAGTGAGGTCCAGGTCATGGGGCTTGATCTCGATGGTGCTTCAATAAGCGCCGGGTC
>CALIBP010000059.1 GCA_938048165.1 uncultured Alphaproteobacteria bacterium
TGGATGGCGCGGCTGATTGCCATCTTGTCCATTGCCCAGCGGTCGGTAATTTCTGTTGCTGTAGAACCGGGATAGCGCGCAAGTGTTAAAACGACCCGCCATTCGGGGACGGTAATGCCCATATCATCGAGATGATCGCTATAGGCACTACCGACCAGATTTGCGAGGACATGGATGGCCGACAGAATATCGTCAGCGGATCGCGAGGTCTCGTTCGGCATTGTTAGTTCTTGTTCCAATCTTGAGAGGGCTTACTGGGTACCGGGTACGGGGATATCCATTTCATTACCGCGTCCCAACTCCTTGGCGCGGTCAAAGACGATCTTGGCGAGGGCCATATCCGCGGCTGCGGTACCGTTATTATTAAAGTGATAGGTGATCTGTTCATCCGAAGTACGGCCTGGATGGGCTCCGGTCAGAACCGATCCGAGAGAACAGATATCATCTTCCGTGATAATACCCTGCTGGATAGGATCATACAGACCCGCCTGTTTTTCCTGGGTCACGGAATCGAGATGATTGACCGCGATGACATCGGCCCGACGCACCGTCTCATCATCGTTTTCGCGGCGACCGCTTTTGAGCCAGCCGCCTTCTACCAGGGCGCTGTTTGATCCAACGACAGTGACAACATGCTGGCCAGGCTCAAGCAGTGAGCCATCAAAGACAGGGACGTTAGAGTCGGTGGCTGAGATGACGACATCAGAGTCCTTGATGACTTCTTCCGGGGTTTCGACTGGCACGACTTCCTTGCCAATCATCGGCGCCATTTTATCGCAAAACGCTACCCGGTTTTCCGGATTGCGGCTGTAAACCTTGACCTTCTCGATATCGCGCACCGCATCAATGGCGAGGATTTTATTGACCGCCTGACCACCCGATCCAAACAGGCCGAATATTTTCGAATCCTTGCGGGCCAGCGCATCGACACCGACACCGGTGGTCGCACCGGTTCGGAAAGCCATGATACTGGTAAAGCCTGTGCGTTCATCAAATATCTCGCCCATCATCATACCGTCGAGCTTGGCGGTCTCGGAATTCCACAACAGATAGACTGGATGTTCGCGATAGGGGTAGGACTGGTTGCTGCCTTCGTGGCTGACCATCTCGGCGCGGGTTAGCGAGCCGATGACGCCAAGGCCCGGAATGCCGCCGGGGAAATTGGAAACCCGGACGCCTTCCGGTGAATGAACCCGGCGGCGTGGCGCGTTGCCAATCGGAAACTCATCGGCTTCCTTATAACCCTGGGCAATGGCGGCCACGGCCTCTTCCATATTGATCAGCCCTTTGATTTCATCGGGCCCGAGGATAAGGATCGCGTTGCGATTGGGTCGGTCTACGGCCATCGTGCTGAATTCCCTGTTACGTTGTTTATCTATTTATTTTCTGCATCCTATTTGTGCGTCGCGTCACAGGCAAGCCAGCGACGTCATCTTTGATGATATTGCCAAATTCGCCTATAGTTTCGGCCATGACGATAACAATAGACCCTCTTGAGGCGCCGTGTGGCGCGCGGATTATCGGTGTCGATCTTGGCACCGAACTCGATGCCGCGACCTATGCAGCGATCCATCAGGCCTGGCTCGATTATCAGGTGCTGGTTTTTCCCGACACCATGATGACCGAAGAAGACCAGATCCGCTTTACCAGACATTGGGGCGAGATGCCGGTCCGCAAGCGCTATGCCGGACGTCGCGAGGAAGGCCGTCGTGCCCACGAATCCATCATGCTGATCAGCAATATCCGCGAGAATGGTGAACCCATTGGGTCATTGCCGGATGGCGATATGATGTTTCATTCTGATGGCCAGTATGACGAGCACCCCTATCGCTACACTATGCTCTATGCGCTGGAAGTCCCCAGTTCGGGCGGCAACACCCTGTTTGCCAATCTCTATAGAGCCTATGAAACCCTGCCGGATGAGCTGAAGAACCGGCTCAAGGATGTCGAGGCGCAGCATGGCTATTACGCGGGTCGGCACGTCACACCCGAAATTCTCAAGACATTGGGAATTGAACGGGTTTCTGACAATTGGGCGCATCCGGTCTTTACAGCCCATGAGGAAACCGGTCGCACGGTTCTCTATGTCAGCCGCCTCCTGACCCAGAGCCTGCGCGGCTTGCCGGAAGACGAGGGCAATGACATTCTCGATCAGCTGCTGGATCATGTGGAAAACCCGGAACTGGTTTATGAGCATGTCTGGTCGCCAGGTGATTTTGTGATCTGGGACAATCGCTGTCTCAACCATGCGCGCACTGATTTTTCGGCCGGGGAAACCCGGCTGCTGCGGCGCACCACGGTACAGGGTGTGCGCCCTGATGCGGCGCAGGTTGCCGCTTGATGATTAAAGGAGAGAGCCAATGATGAGAGTCGAACCTTTATGCGATGCCGTTGGCGCGCGGGTGACGGGTCTTAACCTGTCGCAACCGCTTGATGCCGAAACCCATGCCGCCCTGCACAAGGCGTGGATGGATTATCAGGTGCTGGTCATCCCCGATCAGGATTTCACCCAGGAGGAACAGATTGCCTTTGCCCGGACCTGGGGCGAGTTCCCCAAACGGGAACGCTATGAAAAGCGGGCGGAAAAAGACACCGCCGATAAATCAATCATGCTGGTCAGTAATATCCGCAAGGACGGCAAACCCATCGGCTCGCTGCCGGATGGCGAGATGATGTTCCATACCGACGGCTCCTATGACGAGCATCCCTATAACTATACCATGCTGTTCGCCATCGAGCTGCCCAAGACCGGCGGCAACACCTTGTTTGCTAACATGTACACGGCTTATGAGACATTGCCGGATGACATGAAACGCAAACTCGCGAAATGCACGGCGCATCAGGGCTATTATTCCGGG
>CALIBP010000060.1 GCA_938048165.1 uncultured Alphaproteobacteria bacterium
GTGCGACGAGATCGCGAAATCACAAGCGCAGAGCTGGGTGAATGCGCCGCCAAAACAATATCCGTTGACCATCGCAATCGTTGGTTTCGGGAAGTTAACCAGTTTTTCCCAACGCCACGCATGCGAAGCCTTCTGGGTACGAACCCGGTTAATCGCGTCTTTCTCATTGGCCCGGAAATAGAGCGCGAGATCCTGGCCCGCCGAAAAAGCCTTCCCCGCCCCAGTCAACACAAGCACTTGAGTATCCGGATCTTCTCCCAGCATATCGAGCGCGTCATTCATCTCAAAATGCAGTTCAGGGCTCATCGCATTGCGTTTTTCAGGCCGGTTAAGGATCAACCAGGTGATGCCCTTTTGAGCCCCTTTGCCTTTTTCGATTAGAACCGTATTAAATTTCTTTGCAGCCATAATTTATGCCTCATTTTCCTGTTTTAAGTGATATGGCGCGAACGTTATCAGCCGCATGAATGCTCATCAAGAAGAGCCGTCGCTTGACCCGCAGGGCCGAGCCCCACAAAATCGCTTCTTAAATTCAGGGAGCAGCGAAGATGAAAACCGCCATCGTTAATATCAAGACCATCGTCACCGGAGACTGGCGCAAACCATTTGCCAAAGGTGATTCCATTCTGATGGATAAGGGAAAAATCCGAAAAATTGGCACACTCAACAAAGCGGAGTTGAAAAGCTGTGATGTTGTTATCGATGCCAATAAGACGACAGCCTGTCCCGGGTTAATCGACTCCCAGGTTCACATCGCCTTTGGTGACTACACGCCACGACAAAAAACCGTTGGGTTTATCGAAAGCTATCTCCACGGCGGTGTAACGAGTTGCCTGTCTGCCAGTGAGGTTCATGTGCCCGGTCGACCGACCGACCCAGAAGGGGTAAAGGCACTTGCCGTCGCAGCAAAAAAGAGTTTCGACAATCTTCGACCGGGCGGCTCACGCGTCTATGGCGGTTGCATCATTCTGGAACCCGGCCTCACCCAGAAAGATTTCAACGAGGTTGCCCAAAAAGGGATCTGGTTTGCCAAGGCGGGCTTTGGTGCCGTGAAAACACCATTTGATTACACGCCCTTGGTCAGAATGGCCCAAAAGGCCGGTATGCTGGTCAATTGCCATACCGGCGGTGCGTCAATTCCAGGTTCTTCGCCAATCATTGGCAAGCATCTAATGGATATGCGCCCGGACGTCTCGTTTCATATTAATGGTGGGCCCATTGCGATGCCGGATGAAGATTTCCCAATGATCGTAAAGGAAACTGAAATTGCGCTACAGATATGCCAAGCCGGTAATATCCGTACCGCTTTGATGTGCCTCGATCTAGCTGTTGAGAATGATCAGTTTGACCGCTTTTTGATTGCCACAGACACCCCAACGGGCACCGGTGTCATGCCGCTTGGAATGATCAAATCTGTGACCGAGATGGCTACCCTTTCTGATTACCCTGCCGAATGGATGCTGGCCGCCGCCACCGGCAGCGTCGCCAAAATCTACGGCCTCAACTCCGGCTTTATTAAACGCGGCAAGGACGCCGATATTTTATTGATTGATGCCCCGCTGGGTGGCAGCAAGAAGACGGCGCTCGAAGCCATCAAGCATGGTGATCTCGCCGCCGTCGGTGCCGTCATTACCGATGGTATTCCAAGGTTTGTCGGACGCAGCCGCAATACACCACCGACCACTCGTACGGTCCGAACCATCAGAAACAATGTTCCCTTCGATTTCTCCGGTGCCGCGCATTAAGGAACACCCCCATGCATATCCGAAAAATTGTCACCGCTGTTGAAGAAACATTCAGTGAAGCGGGACAAAACGCCGATACGCCGCTGCGCAAGGTTGCGGTCATTGCCGTCGTCAAAAATCCATATGCCGGTGCCTCGTATGAAGAAGACCTGTCTTCCTTGACAGATGCAAGCGAAGCGCTCGGCAAACAGATTACCAATATGGCAGCAGCCGCAATGAAACCCTACGCGATGGAAAGCTATGGCAAAGCGTCCGTCGTTGGTACAGCAGGTGAGCAACAGCACGGCTCCGCTATGGTCACAACGATCTATGGGAATGTGATGCGTGAAGCTGCCAATGGTGGCGCTGCCTGGATTTCCTCGACATCAAAACGAATAACGCCCGGAGGCATCATCGATGTCCCACTCGCCCATAAAGACGCGCTCTATGTTCGGTCACATTACGACACGATGACCGTGATGATCCCCGACGCGCCACTGCCCGATGAAATAGCGGTTATCTGCTGCTATGCCAATCGCGGCCAGCTCAATTCCCGTATTGGAGGGCTGGAAGCAAAAGACATCAAAGGCGAAGACGGTTTGACCTAGGGCTGCACACTGACGGCAAAGAGACAATGCGTCTGAATTTTTAGTGACTTCGGGTCACATAACAATTTCGTTAAATCTAACGATGGAAATGTCGCTTAGTCTTTTACGGCTATCGCAAAAAGAAACGGTCCGGTGCACCCCACCGGACCGTCATCTTCTAACGTGCAGACGGACTCCGCCTGCCTCCCCCTAAGTCCCCATAAGGCTGGGCAGATACAACGCCACACCGGGTGCAATTACGAGAATGATGATCAGGACCAGGTCACAGAACAGGTATGGCAACGCTGCCATCGCGACCTCGCCCAGGGTCGTCTCCTTGACCATCCCTAACATGATAAATAACAACAATCCGAAGGGCGGCGTCGTCGCACTCATTTCAAGAGACATAAGAACAATCAGCGAGAACCAGATTGGGTCATAGCCAAGCGAGATCGCCAACGGATAAAAGATCGGCACGGTGATCAACATCATCGAAACCTGGTCCATAAACATCCCCAGCATAATCAACACCAAGAACATACAGGTCAGGATCAAGAGCGGCGAGACATCGAAACCTGTTGCCCAGCCGACCAACCCCCGGCTCGCACCGGACATTGATAAAAGCTGACTAAATACCGTCGAGTTCATCAAGATGAAGAAGACCATACCGGCAACACGGATCGTACCCTGCAAGGATGTCTTAAAGGCCGTCCAGGTAAACACCCGCCGTGCTACAGCCAGGATAACTACCCCGACAACGCCGAATGACGCGGACTCAGATGGCGTTGCCCAACCAAGAACGATAAAGCCAATGACCATAAAGACCACCAGCCCCATCGGCAGGATGTTGACACAAATCTGGTAGATCTTTTCTTTCCAGGTCGTCGGCTCCACGTCATAACTTGGCGCTGATTCCGGATTCTTCCAAAGCATGAACGTAATCATCAGAGCATAAAGCACGGCCAGCAGAATCCCGGGCAACAGTCCGGCGATCAACAAACGACCAACATCAACTTGAGCTATACTGGCCAGAAGGACACCCAGCGAGGACGGCGGAATGATCATCGCAAGCCCACCGGTGCCAAGGATCGGCCCCATCGACATCTTTTTACTGTAACCACGACGGGTCATTTCAGGGACCAGAAGCGATCCCAGCATAGCCGTATTGGCCATCGTTGACCCCGTCAGGGTCGAAAACAGTGAACCACCAATAACGGTCAGATAACACAGTCGACCCGGGATTTTACCGAGCAGCTTGTCAAGGGCATCAAAGACCCTGATTGCCAGTCCCGTATGGAAAAACAGCGACCCCATCAAAATAAACATCGGGATCGGCGACAGTGTAAATGACGTGATCAGATTGGTGGCATTGTCAGCAATTTGCGGCAATACCGGCCAGCCGCCGGAAAACACGAAAATACCGATCACATTGGTGATCATGAAGGTGAAAGCGACAGGGAAGCCTAGAGCCATCCCTGCAACAACACAGCCTAGTAACAGGCCGCCAGATTCATACCATTCCATGACTAAACGCCGTCCTTAACTTCGCCCAGATCGTACGAGTAGTAGGACCGAAGACCCGCGAGATACATGCAAAACTCAAATGCAACGAGCAAAAAACACAATGGTAATGGCAGGAACTGCAACCAGTACGGCATATCGACGCCACGAACATCAAGTTCACCACCGACCCAGTAATCCGCGAAAATACCCCAGCACAAATAGGCAAACAGGAAGGATACTGCAGCGCAAACCAAATAGATAACTTTGGCGAGCGGTTGCCGGACAGAATCCGGCAAAGCCGCCACCAAAGCTTCAATGACGACATGTCCACGCTCGCGGACTAGCCACGGAGCGGAACACATCGCCATATAGAGAAGTGCATACTCAACGACCGATGATGTGAAGAGCGGTGGGCGGTAGCCCAAAGTCCTGATCGACACATCAATCGTAATCATCAGGAACATGCAGGGGATAAGAGCACAGGCGAACCAAGACAGTGCCGTACTCGTTTTCCCGAGCATTAAATCAAAAGTCTGTAACAATGGACTTTCCTTTTATCGTTGGTATGCAGACAGGTTTACTGCTTCAAACGCGTGTCACCCAGATCCATCTGACGGTCGGGTTTTCCTGGCGTGTAAAGAAGAGGCTTAAGCTGATCGTGGTATTTAGACCGGGTCTTCAGCTCCTTCCAGATTTCAGCATGAGCGATATCCAGATATTTCTGGGCAGTTTTGCCCGTCAGCTGAATGTCAATGATGCCCTGTTTCTTGACCAGGACTTCTTCCGCCAAACGTTCTTTTTCAACGAATTTAACCGAGGTGTTTTCATACTCAAGGGCAACTTTCTCAAGAAAGGACTTTTCTTTCTTGGTCAATTTAGCCCAAGAGGCGAGATTAACCGTTACGACCTGGTTCGTCTGATAGAAGTTTGGCTGTACCCGATACTTAATAACGGGGCCGAGACCAATTGCCATCACTGAGCTATCGGTCATGCCAAAGCCCTGAACCGTGCCGCGCTGCATAGCGGTAATGATTTCGCTCGATTTGATGTTAATGGTCGTCGCACCAAGGGCCCGGAACAATGGGCGATAGGTACCAGTCGCCCGCATCTTAACGCCACGAAGATCAGGCAGACCGTCTTTGTCCATTTTAGGCTTAATGCCGAGGAACATGTTGTAAGACGTCATGTTCTCGCCCCAGGCGAGGAGATGGGCACCAGCCTTTTCGGCATAGATTTTCTGCAATAAAGCAAAACCACCATTGGCACGAAGGGCACGAGGGCCTTTATTGGCAGCCAAAAGGCCATAGCCTTCAGGAACTGTACCAATGTAATACGCAGTTGGTGCGCTAAGAACGTCGAACTGTCCACGTTTAAGCGCTGAAGCAGCCTTACGTGGCGGTACAACTTCCTGTCCACCGAGATATTTCATCTGCACATTGCCCTTACCTTGGGCATTAACGGCACCGATGAAATTTTTGATATAGGATTTGGCGAGAATGTTTGTTTGCTGCAGAGCCGTAACCGTTGTGAGGGTTGTCTCGGCGACCACAGGTGACGTTGAGATCACGGCGGCTGCTGCAACAGCAATCGCGCCCATCCCAGTTTTTACGGAAATCATCTTGTACTCCCTAATTTCAATTCAATTATTCAGTCGTGATTAAAAAACAAAGCAATTGGCGAAGAATAAATCCCGCCTTTTAAAATTTGTCATTCATCCCGCGGCATACTGAACGGACTCTTTTTTGTTGTCAAACACGCTCTATAACAACGTTATGACGAGATATCCCCAGCAAATTTTTTACATAAAAAAACGGCACCAACCTAAAGGCTGACGCCGTCTTTTAATCGATAGATCTCTTAATTGAGATCAACCAGAATTTAGCGTTTCTGATCAAGCATACGACCCGTATCAACCTGACGGTTAGGCTTGCCAGGCTTGTATAGAAGTGGCTTCAGTTGGTCGTGGAACTTCGACCGTTTCTTCAGCTCTTTCCAGATTTCGCCGTGAGCGATATCGAGATATTTCTGAGCAGCGGCACCCTTCAGAACGACATCCTTGATACCAGCCTTCTTCAGCTGCAGTTCTTCGGCCAGACGGGTCTTTTCAACAAACTTCACAGAAGCAGTCTCATATATGACGGCCTGGGCGTTGAGAAAATCCTTCTGCTTCTTGGTCAACGAATCCCAGGTTTTTGGGTTAACTGTGAGCACCTGGTTCGTCTGATAGAAGTTTGGCAAAACACGGTATTTTGTAACCTTGTCGAGGCCCAATGAAATAACCGACACATCAGTAAATCCGTAACCATCGACAGTACCGCGCTGAATTGCAGTGATCACTTCCGAAGACTTGATATTAATCGTGGTCGCACCGAGCGCCCTGAAAAGAGGACGATAGGTACCGGTCGCCCGCATCTTGTAACCTGTAAGATTTGGAATTCCGTCAGCACCAAGCTTCGGCGCTTTGTGAAGATACATGTGATAGGACGTCATGCTCTCGCCCCAGGCTAGAAGGTGAGAACCGGCCTTCTCTTTATAAATCTTCTGCAGCAGAGCAAATCCACCGTTCTTACGGAGAACCTTGGGACCCTGATTTGAAGCGAGAATGCCATAGCCCTCAGGAACCGTCCCGATATAATAGGCTGTCGGGCAAGCCAGCATGTCAAACTGACCACGCTTAAGAGCTGCAGCAGCTTTACGCGGTGGCACTACTTCCTGACCACCGACATAATTAATCTTGACGATACCCTTACCTGCCGCATTTACCGGCTTCATAAAAGTCTGCAAAAAGCTCTGCGCAATAACGTTGGTCTGTTGAAGACCAGTCACGGCATTCAGCGTCCGCTCTGCAGCAAAAGCTGAGCCACCCGCTAATGCGACCGTTGCAGCTGCCGCCGCAAAAATTCCTGAATTCACTATTTTCATAAATGTCTCCCTATAGAACGTTTACATTCAGCGGTTTATAGACCGCAGAATTGGTTTAAACCTGAAATGCGGCAAAATACTGGCGGGACTGTGGCGCGATGTCAATTAAATGAACCTTCAAATTAAAAGGTTTCTTTTTCGTCCCAGCCAGCCTCCGCATCGCGCACAGACGTTTCGGGCACCAGACCCTTTTGCTGCCGTTGCAATGTGCGAGCGCCATTCTCCAGATAATCACCCGCGGCTGCGCGTTCAGCGGCGTCAGCCCAGTCCTGCGTCCAGTCACCAAGCGAATAGCCGAACCAGGGTGGCGTCGGACGAACTGGTGGCAGACCGAGTTTGTTCCACAGCTTGAGACCACGCTCCATATATTCCTGGGTCGGAAGCGCAACAGGCGGCATATCACTTTTCATTGTCGCATCAATGAGCAAAGTCGAATCTTCTTCGCCAGTGTGTTCGCGCTTGGGGCCATGCCCCTGGCCGCGATGTGCCAGCGTTAGAACATCGTCAACCGGGTTAAGGCGATAGGCAATCGCCCAAAGCAAGGCATCGGCATTGTCGGGGTCGATATCTTCGTTCACCGCGATACAGACCTTGCTGCAGTCACCTTTGAAGTAGGCTGAGCCATAAAGAGCCCGCCAAATCTCGGTTTTCGGCGTGTCTCTTTCGACCGTAATGATAGTGACTCGCAACAATCCCGTCAGAGGTTCATGCAGCGAGACCTTTTTAACTCCCTTAATTCCCAACGCATCGCGAAGATGGGCCAGGAACAGCGGTTCATAAGCCACGCGCTTTATGACACTCGATTCAGAAGGCGCCGCCTGACTTATATAAGAGGTGAGGACAGCATCTTTGCGATGCGTAATAGCGGTCACCTGCATCGGCATATTGAATTCTTCGAGCGCAACATGGCCGTGGCTTTCACCAAACGGACCTTCAGGCTCAACCATCTCGGTATCGATAATGCCTTCGATAACCAATTCTGCTTCTGCAGGCACCATCAGATCAACAGTCCGTGCCCTGACCATATTAATAGGGGCGCCAGCGAGACCACCGGCCACCCCAACCTCATCCATATCAAGCGGAAGTTTCTGGGGGCCCATAAAGGCGACGACTGGTGGGCAACCAAGAACGATAGCCACCGGCATTTTCTTTTCGCCGCGCGCCTGATGCTTTTTGTAGTGGGCATAACCGCCGGCACCACCAACCCGCGTT
>CALIBP010000061.1 GCA_938048165.1 uncultured Alphaproteobacteria bacterium
TCTGGGGCCAGCGAGTTCGGCATAAAGCGCCGATAACCATTGACTGTCGGCGTAGCAAATACGGCCGATGCGTTGGCGTTCTCTAACAGTCCGGCCATATAGCTTTGGGCAAGTGGTGATAAAGTATCGCCAGCATTTTCCGGCATGCAAAGATTCTGTCCGGTTCTGCTATCGGCCAGGGACTGATGCAGGTGCCAGCCATTGGTGCAGTAGCCTTCAATGGCGGGTTTGCACATGAAGGTCGCAAGATAACCATGACGGCGGCATACCTGACGAGTTGCTGTGCGGAAAAGCAGGAAATCATCCGCTGCCTGGGCAGCGGGCTGTGCATCAAACGTACATTCAACCTGTCCCGGGCCATATTCGTTTTCGATAGACCGAAGCGGCAGGTTTAGACTCTCATATGTTTCAGCCAACGTGCTGAGGATAGGCTGCATTAGATCGAAGTTGGATTCCAGATGGTATGAATAGCCCGGCTCAACCGAGGAGGTTTCTATCGGTCGGCCACGTTCACCCGGAATGCCGGAATTTGCTGGTGAAAGCCCGTCTTGATCAACACGGCGCAGATACCACTCAACTTCCAGCCCAACGATGAGGTCGATATTCTTTTCTCTAAACCGGTCAACCTGTTTGTGGAGGAGTTGACGGCTGGAAAAATGAAACGGCGTACCACCGTCGAAATATTCGTTACATAAAATCCACGCAACGCCGGGCGCCCAGGGCAGCGTTCGAAATGTCAGTGGGTCGGGAACGATGGTCAGGTTGGGGGAACCGGTCATTTCGTCCAGCCCCATGCCGCCGCCACGAATGAAGGATCGAAAAACGCGGCCGCCGGTGGCATCCAGCGTAAAGGTCGCCACGTTGATGTTGTAACCGTCTATCAGGGATTTAAGGAATACAGGTGCAGAGATTTCCTTGGCGCGCGAGCTGCCATGACTGTCCGACCAGGCAACGCGAACAAGCCGGATATCCTCTGTTTCGAAACGCTGTTCGAGCTCAGCGGCGCGGCTTTTTTGCTCGTCGTTCCACAGATTGTGCCGCTCGATAAAACCGCCGCTCATATCGAAGTTCCCGTTCTAATTCCCTGTTGACGGCCAGAATAACGATGTTTCTGCCCGTCAAACAGGGGTGAAGGGGTTATCGTCCGAATTTGGCCAGAGAATGCATCCAGCCATGCATCCGTTTGGTCATGTTGTCGATGTCTGCGTCCGTAAACCAGTCCTTGGCATCAAACTTGTCGACCGGATATTGCGGGCGCAGGAAGTCCTCTTCATAGCCATAGGGCACGGTGGTATCGATACCCATGCCGCCTTCGAAGCGGGTGTTGGAAGCGGTCCATTCCTTGTCACCTGCGGTCATACGCTCCGCCGGCATAAAGGTCTGGCCACGGCCACCCGGAAGCGGGTTCAGGATGTCCGTGTGCGGATTGACGCGCGTTGTCAGGCACCACATGACATCATCCATGTCATAGATGTCGGTGTCTTCAGAGCAGGCGATCGCGACGCGGGCACCCTGCGACGTCGACAGGATCGCTGACAGGAAGTTGCGCTGCCAGCCTTCATCAATCTGGCTCCGCTTTTTAACCTGAATGATCGCACCGCCCCAGTCTGTCATGCAGTAGGGGATGTTGACGTCGGTGACGATACCGGGCTGCATCCGCTCACACAGCTCATAGATCGCTGCTTCGCGGATGGTGGTGTCGATATTATGCTCATCCATCGTGTGCACGCCGAGCGCAAAGATAATCGGTTTTGATTCTGGTGCGCGCGTGGTGACGGCGGTGCAGTGGAAGGTCGGCGCCTTATAGGCCTTGCCCATATAGCCTGACCATTCCGGATGGAAGTGATGACGCCCCTGCATGCCGGACTCTTCTGACTCTGCAGTCTCGAAGCGGCGATCACGAGGGTAGATATAACCTTCCAGTACAACCTCAGCATCGGCTAATGCCAGAGCATCGACGGTGCGGGCCTGAACCATACGAACCGGGGAGCCTTGCATGGCACCGGCAACAGCAATCTCGTCACAGCCTTCCGGCAGGATGACATAGTCAAATCCGGCACCAGCCAGCATCGTGCATGACGGCGGTACACCGAAACAGACTGTAATCGGAATAGGCTCATCAGATTTGTAGTAGCGGCTGGCAACCTGCCACATGTGTGAGCCAGGCGAGATTTGGAACGTACCGATATTGCCCCACCGGAAATTCATCCGGTTGTAGCCAAGATCGGTGCCGCCTTCGAAATGCTTGCCAGTTACACAACGAATGCCAGAGCCAACGGTTAATTCGGGCTCATATTCTGTGTGACGAACTGGCACGATGTAATCATTCACATTCGCCGGGTCTTCAATAACCACTTCCTGAACCGGTGCATCTTTCTGGTCGATGATGATTGGCGGAATGGGGTGACGGAGCGCGTCGGCTGTCATCCGGGTCCGGGTGACGTGGTCCGGCCAGCCAAACAGCTTGTTGATGATATTCTGGTCGCTCAGAAGGTTGGTGACGACCCGGTTATTGGGCTTGCCTTTGACGTTATTAAAAAGGATCGGGCAACCGCCATCGAACCTCTTTTGTAGTGAAATAATCTCGAGATCAGGATCGACTTCTTTGTCTGTGACGACCAGATCACCTTCTGCTTCAAGAAATTCAAGAGTGCCACGTAGATCGTGTATTTTATCCGAGGGGGAGCCGGGGGCGGCGTCTTTACGTGCAGTGCTCATAATCCATTCCGAATTGCGTTAAAAGAATGGGTCTGTCTAAGGGACAGGGGCTGAAAAGGCAAGCCGGTGGGTGGACAGGGGCGGCCAGCTCCAGTATTTCAAACCCCACCTATTACGGAGGATATTGTGAAAGCAGACGTCAACGGCATCACCATTAATTACGAAGTTTCCGGAACCGAAGGGAAACCCTGGATCACCTTTACGCATGCGTTGTGTAATAATCTTACGCTTTGGGATGATCAGGCGGAGTTGCTGAAGGATGATTTCCGTATTTTGCGTTATGACCATCGCGGTCTTGGCAAGTCGTCCGCGCCGGAAGGACCTTATACCTTTCCGATGATCATCGCGGACGCTCTCGCTCTCATGGATCATGTTGGCGTTGATCAGACTCACTGGTGTGGCCTGTCGATTGGCGGCATGATGGGCTACGGCATGGCGCAGGATCATGGCGACCGGCTATTGAGCCTGACCGCGTGTGATTCGCGCCCGGATGCGCCGCCGGATTATCAGGATTATTTCCAGCACCGCATCGATGTGGCGGCAGAAGAGGGCATGGAAGGTCTTGTCGAGTCCACGATTTCACGCTGGTTTACGCCCGAATCTGTCGCGGCCAATATTCCAGTACTCGACAAAGTCCGGGCGATGATCCGTTCAACCGATCAGACTGGTCATGCTGGTTGTTGTATGGCCCTGAAAACCCTGGCGTTTGGGTCGCGTCTCGGCGAAATCAAGGTGCCGACGATGATCATTGGCGGCGCCAAAGATAAAGGCGCACCACCAGAAGCGCTGGCCGAAGCTGCCGCCGCTATTCCCGGTGCCAGGCATGTGATCATTCCCGCAGCCGGGCATATCTCAAACCTCGAGAATCCGACTGATTTTAACGCGGCGTTGAAAGATTTCTTGAGCGGTCTGTAGTATTACCGCTCAGTTTCTCAGTTAGGCTTACGCGGCATAAACAATGTCGCCAGGCCCACGACCGAGCATACCGCCAGCATCATAAAGACTTTGTCGGTCATTCCATTGGAAATGAGTAACCCAACAATTACTGGCGTAATGGCGCCGCCAATTAGACGGCCCGTAGACATAAAGGCAAAGATCGTCCCCGCTGTTCCAGGTGGCATCGCTGAACGCACCATCATGTCGCGTGCTGGTTTAACCAAACCCTGAAGAATACCAATGCTCGCGAAGGCGGCGAGCAGAGCAAAAACAGGCATATTTATTTCACCGATCACGACCAGGACAATGGCCGTGGCTAGGAAAGAAATGGTCGCAATCAACCCGTGACGGGGTGTTTTATCAGCCAGCCAGCCGCCCACGATGACCCCAAAAGCCGAGGCGACGAGAAATGCAGTAAGCGCTGTACCGGCGGTGGTCTTGGATACGCTATGCAGTTCAACCAGGGTAAAGACACTAAAAGCCTGAATGCCGCTGATCACCATGGTGGTGACGAGGAAAAACGCAAATAACACGAGAACCGATGGTGTCATTAAAAGACGAATATTGGCTTTCGCGGATCTGACAGGTCGCCGTTTCAAACCTTTTCCCGGTTTCTTGTCGCGGGCAACATGGTCTTTCAGAATATGCGCCTGGCTGGCGACGGCCAATGCCGTGAAAAGCCCAAAGCCGGCCACGGCGATGAGGGCGAGGCGCCAGTCCCACAGGGCGGCCAGAAAGGTGATCGTGATCGGTGCCAAAGCAGAACCAGCTGTACCGGTCACCGTATGCAAGCTGAATGCCCTGGCCATACGGCTTTCATCTATCGATGAATTCATGATCGCATAGTCTGCGGGATGGAACACGCTATGACCAAGCCCGGCTGAAACAGCAAGGACGATGAGCAAGTTATAGCTGTCAGCATAGGCCATGGCACCTATCGACAAGGCTTCGAGTGTTAGGCCGCTGAATAATATGGCGCGGGCACCAATCTTATCGACCAGCAAACCCACCGGAAGCTGGGCTGCCGCTGCTGATAAGGCAAAGGCGGCAATAAATACGCCAAGCTGTGCCGGGCTATAGCCGTAATCAATGGCAAGAAACGTAATAAGTATTGGCAGTGTCAGGTTATAAAAATGGCTCATAAAATGGCCAGTACCGATCAGGCTGAGTATCCTGATTTCGCTGCTAATTGCCGTATTGATGCTGGATTGAGTGATCTGTGCCATAGGCGAGGTAATGCCACATCACGGCAATTAAATAAAATCATAATTTTAGTATGTATTATGTTTTTATGTTATGCATAACGCCGGTGACTATCTATGTTCTTATGGCTGCATTGGTCTATCGCAAATTGTTGAGCGTCGCTAAGCTGCTCCTTACATATTTTGTCATCAAATCCATGTTTTGGGAGCTCTTCAAATGCCGCCACCCGTTGATCCGCCATTTCGTCTCGAACATATTGGCAGTCTGGTACGACCAGCTGTTTTGCTGGAAGCGCGTGATCAACACGCAAAGGGAGACATCGATGATGCCGCCTTACGTGAAGTTGAGAATACAGAGATCGAAAAGATCGTTGCCTGGCAGGTTGAACAGGGTTTTCGTGTGATTACTGATGGTGAGTTCCGCCGCGATACATATACAGATAGTTTTGGTTTGGCGGCGTTTGAAGGGCTACAACGCCGAACGATTTCTGATGAGAATTTTCGTTATACCAATCACAGTGGTGAGCAGGCTGATATGCACGCCGTGTTCGTCGAGGGAAAGCTCGAATGGATCAAGCCGGTCAATGTTGGGGGTTTTGAATTTTTGAAGTCGATCACCCCGGACGGCTGCATTCCAAAGGTAACCTTGCCGGGCCCTTGTCACATTCATTACCGGGCAGGGCGCGACAAGATTAGCCAGGAAATTTATCCCGATCTTGATGTGTTTTGGTCGGATGTCGTGGAAGCCTGGATCCAGGAGATTGTCGCGCTGCACACAGCCGGTTGCCGATATATTCAGTTTGATGAGACGTCGATTGCTAAGTTCGGAGATCCGAAAATCAAACAGGGCTTGGCGGATCGCGGTGATGACTGGCGGCAATTGCTGGAGCTTTATACTGATGTGATCAATCAAGTAATTGCCCGTGCGCCAAAGGACATGGCGCTGGGTTTGCATCTCTGTCGCGGTAATAAGGGTGGCCATTGGCAGGCGGAGGGTGGTTATGACGATATCGCCACCCACCTATTCCGCAAGCTCGCCGTACAATTCTATTTCCTGGAATATGACTTGCCGCGGGCGGGCAGCTTCGCACCGCTTGCGGAAGTACCGGAGGATAAAACCGTGGTATTGGGGCTGGTCTCGACCAAAGTGAAAGAATTGGAAGAGGTGGATTATATCAAACGACGGGTCGCCGAGGCGGCACAGTATGTCTCGATGGATCGCCTGTGTATTTCACCGCAATGCGGCTTTTCAGGCAGTGTCGAAGGTACCGGGCTTGATGAAAATGATCAGCAAGCCAAGACGCAGCTGTTAAAGGGGCTCGCTCAGGATCTTTGGGGTTATAAGCCGTTACAAGTCTGATTTTTCGTACTGTCTCCTGACTGGTTTTGCGATATAAATCCGCATCGTTGACGAACATCTGTGAGAGTGAAATATGCCATCCTTCGATATTGTCTCCCGTACGGATATGCCTGAAGTCGATAATGCGGTTCAGGGTGCCATGCGTGAAATCGGAACGCGTTTCGATTTCAAGGGAAGTTCCAGCTCTATCGAGCGCAAGGACGAGGTTCTGCAGATCCAGGCGGATGATGAGCTAAAGCTGAAGCAGGTTCAGGAGCTGTTGCGCGGCCATATGGCGAAGCGCAAGGTTGATGTTGGCGCGCTGGATTTCCAGACACCCGAAAAAGCCTTTGGCAACTCCATGCGTCAGAACGTTGTCGTAAAGCAGGGTATCGAACGTGAGCTGGCCCAGAAAATCGTTAAATTGATCAAGGGGGCGAAGATGAAAGTTCAGGTTGCCATTCAAGGCGATGAGCTACGTGTTACGGGCAAGAAGCGTGACGATTTACAGGCAGCAATGGCGCTGATCAAGGAAAGCAAGATCGACCACCCGCTGCAATATGTGAACTTTCGCGACTGACCTCAGCTCCGCGTCAGTTCGTTCTCATCTGTGTGGACGAACTGTTTTTTGCCGTAGATATCGACTAGTGTTGTTTGGCTGTAAGACATCTTGCCATCGCCAACAGTAACTTTCTGACTGAAGGACCGGGTGCTGGCCTTTTCGGCCATGAAGGGCGACTCAATAATTTTCCAGGTATCGTCATCTGCCGCCGCTGCGACCTCAATCACGGCCTGACCGTCATCTTTTGTTTTGCCGTTATAGTTGCCGCCTGCGAGAACCGCGACCGCACGGGTAATTTGCAGCGAATGCATAACGATGCCAGCTTGGCATCCCACATCCAGTAGCCTGACTGATGATGAAAGACCTCATCATTTGATTTGCGTTGTACGATTTGGATGTAATGCAAAGCGGTGAGGAGCTGTTCTTCTGCATTATCGGCATCACCGATTGCGGTGTAGGTAATGGTTTCGTAATACGGATTATGTTCGGTGCCGTCGGGTTCTGGCGCGATATCCATCCCTTTGTCGCCTGTCCAAACACCGATCAGGCCAGCCAATGGCCCATAATCAAAATCATTCTCGCTCATCTCATGCCCTCAAATATCGTCTTTTTTCGTTGTGCGTGCCGATAAACACGGCATTCTGTCTAACAAATAAACCGCACGGCAACGTTGCGCGAGATCAATTGGAGGCTTTTCTCATGGATTCTGGAATAGAAACACCGAGAGAACTTAATCAGCTGGGGAAGGCATCAGACACCCGCGAAACGCTGGCACGTGCCAAGCGCGCGGTGACCGAGGCCGGGCTGGATGACTGGTTGATCGTTGATGTCGATGCGCATCATTTTGAAAACCAATCCTGGGATCAGATCGTAGAACTAATCCCCAATGACATCGTTCGTCATATCGCGGAGTCCTTTACCCGCAACGGGATCCTGCATCCCGGCATAATGCAATCATCGGGTTGGCCGGCCAACCAGGGTGTTGGTGGGCGCGTCAGTCATGATCAGGGGTTGGAAGAAGTCGCTAATGCTGAAGACGGTGTGCACCGCGATATCGAACTCATTCGCCGGGCAATGGAATCGCTCGCGGTTGATTATCAGATCACCTTTCCGACACCGATGCTGTCACTTGGACTTCATCCCGAAGACGATGTCGAGGTGGGATTGGCCGATGGGTATAATCGCTGGTTGGTTGATCACGTTCTGTCCTCAGAGGACAGAATTTATTCAATGCTGTATTTGCCTTTCAACGACCCAGTGGCCTGTGAGCGCATCGTTGCAGAATATGCCAACCATCCAAAGGTGACAGGTTTCATGGTAACCTCAGTCCGTTACAAGCCGGTACACCATAATCAGTATATGCGGGTGTACCGGATGATTGAGGAAAGCGGCAAAGTTCTGGGCTTTCACGCTGGACCAAACTGGCAGAACGAAGGTTATGTCGGCCAGCTAAACCGCTTTATCTCAATGCACGCGATCACCTTTGTGCTGTGCAACATGGTTCATATCACCAACTGGATCATCAATGGGCTTCCGGAGCGTTTTCCGAAACTGCCTGTTCTGTGGATCGAATCCGGCCTTGCCTGGGTGCCCTTCATGCAGCAGCGCCTGGACAACGAATATCTGATGCGTTCGTCCGAAGCACCGAATCTCAACCGCTTGCCCAGCGAATATATGGCGGAAATGTATTACACTTGTCAGCCGATGGAACGGACCAGCATGAAGCTGCTCGAAGCGACATTTGAGTCGATCAAGGCTCCGACACAGCTGCTCTACGCCTCGGACTGGCCACATTGGGATTTTGACTTGCCGACAGTGATTTCGGAGCTGCCTTTTATTGATGAGCAGGCCAAGCGCAATATTCTCGGTCACAGTGCCGCGAAACTGTTTGGGCTCGATACGCTTGGGAAATAGGACCTATTCCTGCCGACTATTCACGAAACCACCCCAGGCCATGTTGATCGCCTGCTCGATGACCATGCCCGTCATGAGCTTGCGAAAAACCTCTTCGCCGATGAGGTCCTGCACTTGCCACTGCGCGGCATCCAACTCGCGAAATTCATCCCAGATTTTATTATCGCCAGCATCAAGCTTATATAGATCGGCCCATTCTAGGAAATCATCGCATTCTTCGAAATGCTGGATGGCCAGAAAAGCCGCCTGCATCAAGTCGAGCGGAGATGTCTGGTCGGTAGGAATCGTCCGGCACGGCATGGTGACCTGATCGTCTTCGCGGGTGAAAAGCAGGGAGGGCCAGTCCTCACCGTCAACGGCTTCATCGCCGACCGCGACATTGACGCCGTGGCCTTCCATCATTACGGCAAGGTCATCTTTAAAGGCCAACGAGTTTCCTGAGAATTTCTAAGTCGCTACCGGCGCGTCGGGCTCACTGACGGTATAACGCCGAAGCTTGCGTTGTTCTTCTGCCGGGAAATCTGTACGCGCATGGTTGGTACAACGATTGTCCCAGATAAGAAGATCGTCGACCTTCCATTCATGGGCATAAACGAATTCCGGTTTCTCACAGTGATCGAACAGCTCAAGCAGCAGTTCTTCACCTTCGTCCGCCGGCATGTCGACAATGTCTTGGGTCATCAGACGGCTAAGATAGAGGGTTTTGCGGCCACTATCTGGATGCGTTTTGACCAGCCGGTGGTGAGCGCGTGGCAAGACGGGGTCGGCAGCAATGGTGTCGGCACGGTCAACGGCTTCATAGTCATAGACAATACGCGTTACCAGATTTTCTATCCTGTCTTTGGTCGTCTGCGGTAACGCCTCATAAGCAGCATAAAGATTGGCAAACAAGGTATTGCCACCGCGTGAAGGAATCGTGATGCCATAGAGCGTGGTCGCCCGATACGGGCTTTCACGATGAGCGCCGTCCGAATGAAACATCATTTCGCCATCCGGCAATACACCGATCAGCTTGCCGTTCTCGCGGATATTGCTGACATACATCATGCCGCGCTGACCGGTCCGGCGGTTATTCTCATCGCGGGCCTTTTTGCGATCCCCGCCATCGCCGCGACCAAAAAGGTTAGCAAAACGAAGTTGATCCGCTGCCGATAATTCCTGTCCGGGAAAACATAAAACCAGATGATCAACAAAGGCTTGATAGAGCATTGCCTGGGTTGCCTTGTCGACCGGCTTGGTTAAATCGATGCCGCGAATAGAGGCGCCGAGAACGGGAGATAATGGTTCGATATCTATGGTCAGTGTCACAGCTTTTGCCTCTTCGTTAGTTGCCCAGCGGCGCTGCTGGATCGCTGACCGTATAGCGCCGCAATAGCCGTTGTTCTTCTTCCGGAAAGTCGGTGCGGGCGTGGTTGGTCGATCGGTTGTCCCAGATCACCAGATCGCCTGGGGTCCATTTGTGGCTATAGACAAATTCCGGCTTTTCAGCGTGATCGAAGAGTACAGCCAGTAAGGCTTCGCTTTCTTCACGATCCAAGTCGAGGATTTTTTCGGTCATCAATCGGCTGAGGTAGAGTGATTTACGTCCCGTCACCGGGTGCGTTTTAACCAATGCGTGGCGCGCTCTTGGCAGGGTGGAGTCTTCGCCAATGGTACCGCGATCTTGGGCCGCATAATCATAAACCGTCTGCGTCTCAAGATTTTCAATGCGCTCTTTCATTTCAGGTGAAAGCGCGTCATAGGCTGCTTGCAGATTGGCAAACAGGGTGTTGCCACCCGTTGATGGAATCCTGATCCCGAACAAGGTTGTCGCTCGATAGGGATACTGACGATGCGCGCCATCAGAATGAAACATCATCTCGCCGTCTGGCAAGGAACCAATTGGCTTGCCGTCTTTGCGAATATTGCTGACCAGCATCACACCCCGCGTTGCGGATTCTTTGAGATCACCGCTCGACTTGCTGCGATAGGCTCCATCAACTCGGCCAAACAACGCCGCAAACCGGCGTTGATCAGCGGCGGAAATCTTCTGATCGGGGAAACACAGAACGCAATGACGGGCGAACAGATCCTGGAGTTCATCCTGTGTTCCCTCATCGACTTCCTGACGCAGATCAATGCCGCGTACGGCGACACCGAGGACATCTGAAAGTGGTTCTATATCGATGGTAATTGTCATCGCTCAATCTCGCTCAAAGCCTGCCGCCGACGTTAACTGATTTTTCCTCGAGGTTGAACCGATTGGTCGGGATGGCGTCGAGGTCGGTCCCGGTTACACGAACGAAACGTGCGCCGTCGGGGAAATGTATTGAATGAATGTCGCCAATTTCGAAAGTGCCTGCTTTGCCCGGTGTGAGGCGAAAAGTTTCTGCCTCATCAAGGTCTGCGAAACCTTCTTTGGCACCGTCATCCATACGGGTCCATAGCGTCATATCTGTCCATTCGGCGGCTTGACCATATACCGCCCAGCTGCGGCCATGATCATGCGGCGGGCCCTTTTTCCCTGCTTCATAGACATGGACGAGAACATTATATCCGGTTTCTTTATCACGATAGAGCGTGCGGATACCGGGTTTGGCATCAGGGCCACATTCGGCAGCGATGAACTCGGGGTCACTTAACAGAGTTTCCAGGTGCTGCTGGACCAGTTGGCGGCCTTCCGGGCCTTTATGTGTGCTAAGGGCTTCGCTACAGGCCTGACAAAACTGATCAAAAGCGGCTGCCATTTTGTTTTCTCCAAATAGAACAATTTCGCGGCGAATTTAGCCGGGTTGGCCCATATAGGAAAGAGGCTGTGTACTCTACCGTCGCCATCGCCTGAATGCTATGAGTTACGGACATAATGGAGGATTGTGATGTTTATTAATGGCGAATGGTGTGCGGCGGCAGGCGGCCAGACCTTTGAAGTAACAAACCCGGCAAATGGCGAGAAAATCGCTGACATACCGGATGGTGGTCAGGCAGACGCTGCCCGTGCTATCCAGGCAGCCCATGACGCCTTTGCCGGCTGGTCGGGCATGACCGCCTATGAACGTTCTCGCATCCTCTACAAAGCTTATGAGTTGATGAGCAAGCGGAAGGAAGATATCGCCCGAACCATGACAACCGAGCAAGGCAAGCCGTTGCGGGCTGCCATGAACGAGGTTCAGTACGGTGCCGATTTTCTTCTGTGGTATGCTGAAGAGGCCAAGCGCGTCTATGGTGAAACCATCCCGGCACCGCGCGGTGATCAGCGTTTCATTGTGTTGCACCAGCCGGTCGGTGTGGTTGCGGCAGTAACACCGTGGAACTATCCAGCCTCGATGATTACCCGCAAAGTAGCCCCCGCTCTTGCGGCGGGTTGCACAATTGTTCTCAAGCCAGCCGAAGCGACCCCGCTTTGTGCTATTGAAATATTTAAGGTCTTGGAAGAAGCAGGCGTGCCAGAAGGTGTGGCGAATTTGGTGACCGGGCTTGACCCCAAACCAATTGGCGAAGAATTCGTTACAAACCCGTTGGTTCGCAAGATTACTTTTACGGGATCGACGGAAACCGGCAAGTTACTGGCGCGGGGCGCTGCCGATCAGATGAAACGAGTCTCATTGGAGCTGGGCGGTCACGCACCGTTTCTGGTTTTGAAAGACGCCGATCCGGTCTTTGCGGCCAAGGGTGCTGTCTTGGTCAAATATCTCAATACGGGCCAGGCCTGTATTTGTCCTAATCGGCTGTTTGTCCATAAATCTGGCGTTGAAGCCTTCACGAATGAGTTTGTCTCTCGTGTCGAAAAAATGCGGGCAGGTAACGGGCTGGATCAAGGGATCAACATCGGTCCGCTGGTCAACGAAAAAGCCATTGAGAAAGTTGAGCGTCAGGTCGCCGATGCCACAGCGAAAGGCGCGGAACTTTTGTGTGGTGGTCACCGTCTGACGGATGATGGGTTGGATAAGGGGCATTATTATGCGCCGACGGTTCTCGGCAATGTCACGTCGGATATGTTGATCTATCGCGAGGAAACATTTGGGCCAGTCGCGCCAATCATCGCGTTTGATGATGACGATGACATTCTGGGGATGGCCAACGACACCCATTACGGCTTGGCTGCCTATGTCTATACTCAAAACCTGTCGGCAGCGATACGGACATTTGAGGGGCTACGTTTCGGTATCATCGGGATTAACGATATCAACCCGACGGGGGCTGCGGCACCGTTTGGCGGACAAAAAGAATCTGGACTGGGCCGTGAAGGCGGACACGAGGGTATTTCGGAATATCTGGAAACCAAACTAGGCGGTTTCTCTGTATAGCAAGGGCTTCGCGGTGTATTTGTTAACGTTAAAATTCTGAAGGCATAAAGAATGGATTTGATGTCGGCGCCAGTGACTTTTTGACAAAACCGATCGTCTGGAACCTGTTTCCTAATCGCGTGCGTTACGTTTTGCGAACCAGTCGAATGGACCGCCAACTCCGGTTGGCAATGGAGGCGGCAGAAGTCGCAAATGCGGCGAAAACCAATCTATTGGCAACAATGAGCCATTAGCTCAGAACACCGCTCAACGCGATTATCGGTTTCGGTGACATAATGATGCGCGAGTCGCTGGGGCCGTTGGGGGCCCCACAATATGAAGAATATTGCACAGATATTCATAATTCAGGAACTCAGCTGCTTAACGCGATCAACGATATTCTGGACATTGTTAAAAGTGAATCTGCAGACGAAAACTTGGACGCTAGAGAGATTGAGCTTGGAGAACTGGCGGGGCAGATCGTTCAATCCTTATCCGTTGAATCGGATTCCAATAACATCGCAATCACCAACGAGGTGCCATTGGGGGGGTGCGAAGATCTGGGGGGATGAACGTAAGTTATCCCGGGCATTATCAAATTTATTATCCAATGCCGTAAAATTCTCAGAATCTGGCGGGGCAATCCGATTGCATATGGATGAAGTGGATGATGAAACTTACGCTTTATCAATTACCGATAAAGGGATCGGTATTTCCGCCGAGGATTTGCCGCGGATTGCGGAACCCTTCGAACAGGGTGATATCAGCCTGTCCCGTAGTTACGAAGGGCTAGGATTGGGCATACCGCTTGCGCAAGCCCTGATACAGCTTCACGGCGGTGATATCGATATATAAAGTGAGCTCGGTCAAGGTATGCCTGTACGGGTTATACTGCCGAAGTTAAGTGACGGAAACGCCTGATCCAGACCGCTAAAGAACACAGTCAATATCCTCTGGAGAGGGTGTTCAAACGAGATATCTCCATCATAATTGGCCTCAGAAACATTGCCGAAAGGCCGGAGGCTGAAAATGGACAAGGGGCGATTACTCGATATCTTTCGGCATATGATGCTGATCCGCCGGTTTGAGGAGGCGGTCTATGATTTTCATGAACAAAAGCTTTTTGGTGGTCATTATCATCTTTACATAGGTCAGGAGGCTACCGGCGCAGCGGTAATGGCTTCTTTAAGGGGGGAAGACAGGATATTCTCCACCCATCGCAATCATGGGCATTTAATCGCTCGGGGCGTTGATCCTAAAAATGCGTTGGCGGAAATCCTGAACCGGGCCGATGGTACAAATGGTGGGCGCGGTGGCACGTTCCATCTGGCCGATGCCTCCGCCGGTATGCCGCATACATCGGCCTTGGTTGGTGGCTCTGTCCCCTTGGCGGCCGGGGCTGGCTTCGCGGCCAAGCTACAAAAATCCGGTGGCATTGGTGTTTCAATGTTTGGTGATGGCTGTTTCGAAGAAGGCGTGGTTTTTGAAACGCTCAACCTGGCACGGATGTGGGCGCTGCCAGTTATCTTTGTCTGCGAGAACAACACGCCGGGCGCGGTTCTCAAGTCCGCCGGCGGCAATAATACCTCCAATCTTCCGGAAGGTCGGGTTATCCAAATCCCTGAAGCGTTGGGTATGGAATGTCATGAAGTAGATGGCGGTGATGCGGAAGCGGTTGATAGTTTGTTTGCTGATTGCGCAACGCGTGTACGGGAAACCGGGCAACCGATCTTCATCGAAGCTCTGACCGAGAGGTGGCCAGGGAATTACTTTTCATTCCCCAGCAGGGTCACCGGCATCACCCAGGTTTCGATGGCATGGGATGGAAGCTCGATAGCTGGCGAGTATGAGGACTGGTTCCGCAATCACGACCCGGTCCTGCGATTTGCCCGCCAGTTGCTTGATCGCGGCGTAGCCAACTCTGGCGATGTCGCTGGGATCGACGTTGAAGTTACAGAGACCATAGAGGCGGCAAAAGAATTTGCGCTGAGCTCTCCAGTGCCGGGTACCGATAGTGTTTACGCGCATGTTCTTGCGGGGGAGGGCTGATCATGGCCGTTATGACACACGCAGAGGCGCTGGTCGAAGCGATCCGTGAATGTATGGATGAAGACCCCAATGTGGCGCTGGTCTGGGGTTCCTTGATGGGGGTTGGCGGCAATAACGAGCACGTTGACCATATCAAAGCCGATTTTGCTGATCGTATCTTTCACCCGCCAATTTCCGAGGCCGCAATTGCTGCCGTCGCCACAGGGGCTGCGATGGATGGTGTCAGGACTATCTTTCCGATGGGGACAGCCAGCTTCATGTTCAGGGCCTGGGACCAGATCATTCACGAGGCTGGGGCGGCGCATTACATGTCGAACGGCGCTGTATCCATACCCGTTGTCTTTCACGTCGTGCATGGCTTGCGGGGTGGAGGCTCGGTACAGCATAGCCAAAGCCCGCAATCAATGCTGTGGAACGCTCCCGGCATTGAGATTGCAATGCCGTCCTGTCCAGCAGATGCCAAAGGGCTTATGCGGACCGCCATCAAAAGCAACAACCCGACAGTCTTTATTGATCATCAAAAGCTAAACAAGCGGTCGAGTGAAGTGCCTGATGGTTCCTACGATATTCCATTTGGTGTCGCCGATATCAAACGCGAAGGTGGGGACGTTACGATCGTCGCGGCATCTCTACAGGTTGTGCACGCGCTGGAAGCCGCCGAAACACTATCGACTGGGGGAATAGAGGTAGAGATTGTCGATCTGCGCTCACTCGTTCCGCTGGATGAAGAAGCGATCCTTGCTTCAGTTGGCAAGACAGGTCGGCTGCTTGTTGTCGATGAGGCGCCACCACGTTGCTCAGTAGCGTCAGAAGTCATTGCAACGGTAGCAGAGAAGGGGATGGATCTCTTGAAGACACCGCCCGTAAGGGTGAACCGGCTGCCAGTTCATGTGCCTGCCAATGTTGTCCTTGAAGATTACGTAGGTCCCAACACGGACCGAATTATCGAAGCGGCAAAGCTGCTTTGCCACTAATGCATGTCGAAAGCCACGCGGCCGATTGATTTTCGCGATAGAACGAGGGCCATGGCTTGTTTGAAATCGTATAGCGGGAAAGTTGCACAGACCCGTGGTGTGATTCTTCCGGCGGCAGCCCATTCGTCAAACGCGGTCATTAAAGAGCGGACGCGGTCTTCCATTTCATAGCGAATATCATTCGGGCTCCAACCGTAATAGGTCCCCATGTTCAGCCCACAAACGGCAATGTTTTTAACGAGGATGATATTGCCGGGCGCCTGCGCGGCGCGCCCTGATGTAAAGCCAACTGGGCAGATGCGGCCCTCCATGGCAATACAGCGCAGGGACTGGTCGAAGATATCGCCACCAACCGGGTCGAGTATGGCGTCAGCACCTTTGCCGCTCGTGATGTCAATTACGGCCTCGCGAAACTGTCCATCTGAATAATCAATGACGTGATCGGCGCCCTGTTCGAGGGCGGCTGCGCGTTTCTTTTCCGTGCTTGCGGTGGCGATCACTGTAGCACCGATGATCTTCGCAATATCGATCGCCGCGAGGCCAATGGCGCCAGCAGCCCCGTGGACCAGCAGTGTTTGTCCGGCTTGCAGGTTGAGTAAATGCGGCCATGTCAGCGCGGCGCAGGACGTTGCGTAAGAATTGAAATTGGTCGCCTGGGCGTAGCTCAAATTGTCGGGGATAGGGTAGGTATTGACTTCCCAGGCGACAGCCTCTTCCGCATAAGCCCCCCAATCTAGGGCGGCGCATACGCGGTCCCCCGGTTTAAATCGGGTGACGTCGGCACCACATTCGATAACCTCCCCCGCGGATTCGGTCCCGGGCGTAAAGGGTAAGGGTGGTTTTCGCTGATATTTTCCTGCAACGACGAGATTGGCGGCAAAACTGACGCCCGCCGCTCCAACTTTAATTCGAACCTGCTTTGGAGCCAAAGCAGGCGTGGGGATATCCTCAACCGTTAGATTGTCGAATTCGGTATATTCAGTGACCCACAGGCCGCGCATGTCAGATCACCTCCAATTGCTCCGTCATTACCGGGCTTGACCCGGTAATCCAGTCATGACGCAAGGTGCTGGATGCCCGGATCAAGTCTGGGCATGACGAAGAAAAACACACTATCGTTACGACGACGCGTGTTCCTGCTTCCACATTTCCTGCAAATCCGGCCGCCGTACTTTGCCACGGTCGTTCTTGGGCAGGGCATCGATGAAGTGAAACTGCTTGGGCAGGCGATAGTCAGCCAGGGTCTCTGCACAATGGGCGTTGATCTCTTCTTCGGTAAGAGTCATGCCATCACGGACGACGATATAGGCCACGATTTCTTCGCCATAGATCGAATCGGGTACACCGACCGCAGCCGCTTCATAGACTTTCGGATGCTGCATCATCACATTGTCGACTTCGACGGGTGAAATATTCACGCCACCTCGAATGATCAAATCTTTGAGCCGCCCGGTGACGGTAATAAACCCGTCTTCATCCATGACGGCGAGGTCACCAAGCCGGACGCGTTTGCCATCCAAATCTTCCCAGACGCCTTCTGCGGTCATCGAGGCTTTGGCACATTGTGGACCGCCCAGAGTGACTTCACCTTCTTCGCCCTGCGGCACGGCGTTACCGTCTTCATCAACCAGCAGGAACTCCTGATGCTTCGCCGGTGGCCCAACAGTGCCGTATTTCTTGGCATAGTGGCGGTTGCCGCACACCCAGCCACCTTCTGAACAGCCAAAGAACTGCAGCAAGTTGATGCCGTAGGTGTCTTCAAACTGTTTCCAGCGTTCCGGGTTGAGTGGTGCCGTCGATGAACTCATCAAACGCAGGCTCGGAACGTCTTTTGACGTCACGCCGGTTGGCCGGTCGAGTAGCATATTGATAACGGTCGGGATTCCGGCAGAAAAAGTGATTTCGTGATCCTTGATCCATTTAAAGAAATTGCTGTGCGAAAAGCGCTGTGCAATATGCAACGTACAGCCGGTTGCCAACCAGGGCATGAGCGAGAGACCTTGAGGTGAATTCCAGCCAAAGGAGCGGAATTCCAAAGTTTTGTCTTCTTCGGTCAGGCCGATTTGATCGATCGTCGACATGCCAAATGACCAATGGGCGAGATGGTCAATCAGGAAGTTTTTCGGTTTATCTGTTGTACCCGAGGTGCAGAAAATAGTCGCATCATCGGTCTCAGAATAGGCGCGTCCGAGTTCCGGGGATGCAGCCACGGCAGCGGCCTGGGTGAAGGCTTCATCGCTCGCCGCATCGCCCGCGAGATCGTTAGACCAGCCGGTAAACTTGATGCTTTCGATGTCAACGCCATCGGTCATCTGATTGACGTCGAGTTCAGCATCATACAGTGCTAGCCTGCATTCCAGGTTGCCGAGAATTTCCGCAACATAGGCGATGTTCATCTCAACATTGGTTGGGCAGCAAACGGCACCTGCGCGCCAGATACCCATCCAAAGGATTAGCTTCTCGATGCGTTCTTCAGAGAGGAGCGCGACTCGATCACCTTTTTGAATCCCTTTCTCGACCAGCCAGTTGGCGATCCGATTGGACCAGTCATGCAGCTGGCCAAAGGTGATCGATATATCCTGAGTTACATCGACAAGCGCAACTTTGTCAGCGTCCCGTTCTTTGTATTTTGCAAATAAATCGCCAACGTGGGCGAAGGGAACTGCGTAATCATGTGTTCCGCCGGGCGGTGTTCCGCCTGCTTTGGGCGCCATGTCTAACTCCTTATTCTGAGGTCACGAATTTTGCGTGGATGGGTGCGGAACGTCAAGAAGGGTGGGGTTAGATAACCGGATTTTCTTGACGAAAAGGACCTAAAGTCTGGACCATAGGGACAATATTTGGAGGAAGATGATGACGGGTGATGTAGAAAGTCGGGAAGCGCTCGAAAAACTGGTGATTGATTTTACCGAAGCCTTCAATCGCGAAGAAATCGACGAGGTGATGTCCTACTTTGCCGAGGATGCGATTTATGACGAGTTCAACGACATTCGGCATGAAGGATTGGCCGCTATACGCAAAGCCTTTGAACCACAATTCTCCGGCGCTTTTGGGCGGATGCGGTTCCATACTGAAGATATGTTCCTCGATGTAGAGAATTGCAAAGCCATGATCCGCTGGGTCCTGGCCCTCGAGGAACCAGACCGGGCTGGCGCTTATCGTGGTCTCGATTTGCTATATTTCGAGCAAGGAAAGCTCGTTGAGAAGCATACTTACTGCAAAGCGAAGATACCATTTATCCGCAAAAAAGCGGATATGGTGGCTGAGGGTCGTTGGCCTGGCTAGGCCTTGCCGTACCCGCCACCGCCGGGTGTTTCGATTACCATGATGTCGTTGGCTTCGACTTCCGTTGAATCGGTGCCGCGTAACTCATCCACCGACCCATCGGTGCGTATGACATAGTTGCGACCGATCTTGCCGGGTTCGCCGCCTGCCATACCATAGGGCGGAATTTCGCGATGGCCCGACAGGATTGACGACGTCATTGGCTCGAGGAATTTGACCTTGCGAATTACGCCGTCGCCGCCGCGATACTTGCCGACGCCACCTGACCCGCGTCTTAGCGAGAAGCTCTCCAGCAGAACCGGGAAACGCCATTCGAGAATTTCCGGATCGGTTAGCCGGGTATTGGTCATATTAGTATGAACGCCGTCAGCCCCTTGATAGTCTGGTCCAGCACCGCCACCACCGCAGATCGTTTCGTAATATTGGTGGTTGTCATTGCCGAAGGTGAAATTGTTCATCGTGCCTTGGGCAGCGCCCATGATGCCAAGTGCACCAAACAACGCATCGGTAATAGCCTGCGAGGTCTCGACATTGCCGGCAACAACGGCAGCTGGGTAGACCGGGTTCAGCATGCAGCCTTCCGGGATCACGATGTCGAGCGGTTTGAGACAACCAGCGTTTAATGGGATGTCATCATCGACCAATGTGCGGAACACGTAGAGGGTCGCCGCTACACAAATCGCCGATGGGGCGTTGAAGTTGTTATTCTGCTGTTCGGATGTACCGGTGAAATCAAGCCGGGCAGTACGCGCCGCCTTGTCGACCGTTATCGCTACCTTGATGGTCGCGCCAATATCCATCTCATATTCGAACGAGCTGTCATGCAGCGTGTCGATGACCCGCCGGACCGTTTCCTCGGCGTTGTCCTGAACGTGCTGCATATAGGCGGTAACAACATCAAGCCCGAAATGCTCAACCATATTGTGCAATTCTTGCACACCTTTTTCGTTTGCGGCGATCTGAGCTTTCAAATCCCCGAGATTATGGTGGAAATTCCGTGTTGGATATTTATTGCTGGTGAAAATTTCTTCGACTTCAGCTTCCAGCATGGTGCCTTCAGCAACGAGCTGGACATCGTCGAGCAGCACGCCTTCTTCATCAATGTGCTTTGAATATGGAGGTACCGACCCCGGCGTGATGCCGCCGATTTCCGCGTGATGACCGCGTGACGCGACATAGAACAGAACGCCATCAACGCCCTTTTCAAATACCGGCGTGATAACCGTGACGTCTGGTAAATGCGTGCCGCCATTATAAGGCGTGTTTAGCATGTATACGTCGCCCGGCTTCATCGTGCCTTCACGTTGACGGGCAACTGTTTTTACACTCTCGCTCATCGAACCAAGATGCACTGGAATATGTGGAGCATTGGCGACCAAATCGCCTGCGGTATCGAAAATCGCACAGGAGAAATCGAGCCGCTCTTTGATATTCACTGAGTAGGAGGTGTTTTGCAGAACGCCGCCCATCTGTTCAGCAATTGACATAAACAGATTGTTGAAGACCTCGAGCATAACGGGGTCAGCCTGAGTGCCGATGGCGACCCGTTTTGGCAAGGCGACAACCCGCGTGATGACGACGTGATTGTGTTTGGTGACTTCGGCCTGCCAGCCCGGTTCGATGACTGTGGTTGCGTTGGCTTCTTTAAGAATGGCGGGGCCATCAACCTTGCATCCAGGCACCATTGCTTCGCGGTCATATACAGGTGTGTCATGAGTATCATTTGCTGAATACAACGAGACCGTGGCAAGTGGGGCGGGCGCAACGGCGTTTTCATCAACGGGCAGGACCGGGTCCTCAAGGACTTCGCCCTCACCAATGACTTCGAGAGACAGGGCTTCGACGATGTGGCCTTTCTCCGGGGAAATGAAGCCGAATTGCTGACGATGCGCTTCTTCAAACCGTTCTATAATTTCTTCGCGGCTGCCAAAATCAATGACCAGAGCTGTGTCTGTGCCCTCATAGCGCAAATGCGCCTTGGAAATTGTTGAGGTGCGGGAAGTGTCGACACCCTGGCGTTCCATCTCGGCGCAGCCATCTTCCTCCATCTCATGCAAGGCACTATTAAGACTCTCAATAAGCGTGTCATCCAACTTCGCTTCCACAGCGCGTTCTCGCATGACCCTTTGGTCAGCAAGCCCCATCCCGTAGGCGGACAAGACGCCCGCAAACGGATGTACGAACACGCGTTTCATCCCAAGGGCATCGGCGACAAGACAGGCATGCTGTCCACCAGCGCCGCCGAAGCAGTTCAGCGTGTATTCGGTGACGTCGTAGCCTCGTTGGACGGAAATCTGTTTGATGGCATTGGCCATGTTCTCGACAGCGATTTTGAGGAAGCCGTCAGCGACCTCAACCGGGCTGCGCTTGTCACCAGTCGACTTCTCAATTTCCGCTGACATATCTGCGAATTTCTTGAAAACGACTTCGGAGTCCATGGGCTGGTCGCCATCAGGGCCGAAAACCTTTGGAAAGAAGTCAGGATTAATTTTTCCAACCATGACATTGGCGTCGGTAACGGTCAGCGGGCCGCCCCGGCGATAACAGGCGGGGCCGGGATTAGCACCTGCGGAGTCGGGTCCAACACGATAGCGTGAGCCGTCAAAATGGAGGATCGAGCCACCACCCGCTGCAACAGTGTTAATATGCATCATTGGGGCCCGCATTCGGACCCCGGCAACCAGTGTCTCGAAGGCGCGTTCGTATTCACCATTGTAATGAGCGACGTCTGTTGACGTGCCGCCCATATCGAAGCCGATTAACTTCGTATAACCCGCCATAGCTGCTGTCCGGGCAGCACCAACGATGCCTCCGGCGGGGCCGGACAGGATCGAATCCTTACCCTGGAAGAACCGCGCATCCGTAAGCCCACCGTTGGATTGCATAAACATAAGGCGCACATCGCCGAGCGCTGATGCGACCTGATCGACATAGCGTCGCAGGATCGGCGAGACATAGGCGTCGACGACCGTCGTATCACCTCGGCCAACCAGCTTCATCAGCGGGCTGACTTCATGGCTTACGGAAACCTGGGTGAAGCCGACTTCACGGGCTATTTCCGCCACGGTCTTTTCGTGATCATGGTAGCGATAGCCATGCATAAAGCAGATTGCGACTGATCGAATGCCGTCATCGTATCCAGCCTGCAGAGCAGCACGGGCTAAATCAATGTCAACCGGTTCGAGCTCTTCTCCATGAGCGCTATAACGTTCTTTTACTTCGGCGACCCTTTCATAAAGCAGTTCGGGCAGTTCAATTTTACGGGCAAAAATCTTTGGACGGTTTTGATATCCAATTCGCAATTGATCGGCGAAGCCTTCGGTAATGACGAGCAGGGTACGATCGCCTTTGCGCTCAAGTAGCGCGTTCGTAGCGACAGTCGTGCCCATTTTTACGGCATCGATTAAATCATCGGGAATAGCCGTATCCTGATCGATTTCGAGCTGGTCGCGAATGCCCTGAATCGCGGCGTCTTTATAGCGCTCGGGATTTTCTGATAGAAGCTTGTAGGCATGCAGTGAGCCATCCGGGCGGCGAGCGACGAGATCAGTGAACGTGCCGCCACGATCTATCCAGAATTGCCAGCCATTTGCATTACCAGTCATCGAACACTCCCAAGAACAATTTGAGCGCTGGTTTTAGCGTATCACGGCCAGCCGTCAATGCCTCCACCCCAACCTTGCGGCGGCCTTCTTGGCAAGGCCAGCTAAAACCGGTATCGACTCTGTATGTCGTTATCTGTTCTTACCCTTTGTGCGTTTGGATCACTGTTGGCTTGGCTGTGGCTATTGCTCGCCCGCGGCAACTACTGGCGCTGTGATCAGCTTCTGACGGGTAAAGTCGCCGACCTTGAGCAATGGCCAAATGTCGTCGCCGTAATTCCGGCGCGTGATGAAGCGGAATCAATTGAGCAAGCCGTCATATCCCTTTTAAAACAGTCTTTTGGGGGCTCACTGCATATTATTGTTGTGGATGATAATAGCAGTGATGAAACAGCTAAAATCGTCTCAGCGATCGATGATGAACGGGTTGAGGTGATATCAGGTAAACCGTTGCCAGAAAAATGGGCCGGGAAAATGTGGGCGGTTGCTCAGGGAATTGAGTACGCCAAAGCGAAATTTCCTAAAACGCCGTATCTCCTACTTACTGACGCGGACATTGAGCATGGCGAGGGGATACTTTCTCGATTGGTTTCTAAGGCAGAAACAGATCAACTTGATCTTGTATCGCTCATGGTGCGTCTAAGGTGTGAAACCCTTTGGGAAGCGCTTCTCATCCCACCCTTCGTCTATTTCTTTCAAAAACTGTTCCCGTTTCCCTGGGTAAATAATCCCCGCCGCAAAACGGCGGCGGCGGCGGGTGGATGCATGTTGGTGAGGTGGTCAGCTTTGCACCGTATTGGCGGAATCTCCCGTATTTGCGATCGGGTGATTGATGATTGTGCTTTGGCGGCGGCGATAAAACCTGGTGGTCCAATCTGGCTGGGGCTTGCAGAAACCAGCCATAGTCTGCGCGGATATGACAGGCTTGGCGGTATATGGGATATGGTGGCGCGAACGGCATTCGTACAGCTAAGGCGTTCAAACCTGTTAGTTGCGCTGTCGACTATCGGGATGGTGTTCCTCTTCTTGGTGCCACCAACTGCGATTGGATTTGGATTAAAAAATGGAGATTTGCCCGCGGCAATCTTCGGTGTCGCTGGCTGGTCTGTTATGGCTGTGTCGATTGTCCCAACCCTAAAGTTATATGGTTTGAATGCGGCCTATTCCGTGCTCTTGCCAGTTGCTGGCGGTATTTATGGAACGATGACGGTTTCCTCGGCGCTACGCGATCACCGCGGCAAAGGCGGGGCCTGGAAGGGGCGGAGCTATTCCGCATGACAGGAAACGACCGGTAGGTGACGTAGGTGTAAGATGTGTTTTATGCTGCGGGTGAAATGAAAACTGAGCAAGCCCTTGAGCATGTTACTGCAATCGTCCGGGAGTCCGGGACGTCATTCTATTGGGCAATGCGTATGCTCCCAGCGCACAAACGGGATGCCATGTATGCAGTTTATGCTTTTTGCCGCGAAGTAGACGATATCGCCGATGACCCCGGGGAACAGACCGAAAAGCTTAGTCGGTTGGCCGACTGGCGTGTCGAGGTTGAACGGTTGTTTGCCGGTCATCCCCAATTTCCCGTAACGCATGCCTTGATCGAACCGGTAGAGAAATTTGGGTTACGGAAAGAGGATTTTTTATCAGTTATCGAGGGGATGGAGATAGATTCTTCGTCCTCTGTTCGAATGCCAACGGTTCCTGCGCTTGAGGACTATTGTGACCGGGTTGCCTGCGCGGTTGGCCGCCTGTCCAATCGTGTATTCGGTGTAGTTGACGAGTTGGGTGAGCCCGTTGCTGTCTCGTTGGGGCAAGCACTGCAACTCACGAACATCCTGCGTGATATTGACGAAGATGCCGGAATTGATCGCCTATACGTGCCAAACGACATGTTGTCGGCCTATGATATTCCGCCCGCAGATGTGAAATTGGTGATCCGTCATCCACGATTCCCGGAAATATGTGAGGAGCTAGCCGCCATAGCGCGACGACGATATGAGGATGCGGAACGGGCACTTGCCGCCTGTGATCGACGAAAAATGCGCCCCGCAATTATGATGATGCAGAATTATCGTCGAATCCTCGATAAGTTGGTTGTAAGAGGCTGGTCGCGTCTTGATGAGCCCGTTTCATTGAGCAAGGCACAAAAACTCTGGCTTTTGATTCGCTATGCCCTCATATGAAAGCGTAATGAAGAAATTTCTTTTGCAAATCTTGTTAGGTCACGAATAAGTAACCAATTAGTAACGGCGGAAGTTGTTGAATCTGTTATTGATTCTCGACGATAACTAGTTTTTGTGTAATGTCAGCGTTGTAGCGCGTCATACCAATGGGTTGGTGGCCGTTTAGACGGATAATTGTCGAGCGGATCAGGGTAATTTAGGCCAAGTATGTTAAAATCTTCACCTCCAGAATTCGGGACAAATACTCCCGAGAATTCCATACTTGATTCTACGATTGAGGAAGTCGCCTCTGCGATCGCGGATCAGCAGGCAGCTGATGGTCATTGGGTTTATGACCTAGAGGCAGATGCAACAATTCCTGCAGAATATATTTTGCTCAACCACTATGTGGACGAAGTAGATCCAAAGACCGAAGCCAAGCTCGCAAATTACCTGAGAAAAATTCAGGGAGCTCATGGAGGTTGGCCGCTTTACCATGGCGGCGACCTCGATATGAGCGCGAGTGTAAAAGCGTATTACGCCTTAAAACTTGCAGGAGATGACATCGACGCTCCCCATATGGTTCGGGCCCGTGAAGCTATTCTTGAAAATGGTGGGGCGGCGCGTTGTAACGTTTTTACCCGAATTTCGTTGGCGCTATTTGAACAGGTGCCCTGGACCGCTTGCCCACTTATTCGAGTTGAGGTCCTGCTGGCACCGCGGCGAACGCCGCTTAGTGTTATGGACAAGGTGTCTTACTGGTCGCGGACCGTGATGGTGCCGCTTCTTGTTTTGCAGGCGCTCAAGCCTAAAGCTTCGAATCCCTTAAAAATCGGGGTGCAGGAGCTGTTTGTCACGCTCCCGGAGGAAGAAAAAAACTGGTTGCAGAACCCAACAGGTCATTGGCTCGGTGAAGTTATGTTATTCGCCGATAAAGTTGCCCGCCATCTTGTTCCCTATATGCCGAAATTTGCCCAGCGCCGGGCAATCGAAAAGGCCATGAGTTTTATCATGGAGCGGCTAAACGGTGAGGATGGTCTCGGTGGAATTTTTCCCGCGATGGCTAATACGCTCATGGTCTTTGATGCTCTGGGCTATTCAAAGAGCGATCCGACCTATGTCACGGCAAGAAAAGCCATTGAAAAATTGCTCGTCGTGGAAGGCGAAATCGCTTATTGCCAGCCATGCCTGTCTCCAGTTTGGGACACAGCTCTCGCAGCGCATGCTTTGCTTGAAGCAGGGCACCCCGGCGACGATCCAGTTATTACACGTGCTGGGAAATGGCTAAAGGAATGTCAGATACTTGATGTCAAAGGTGACTGGTCCATCAATCGCAAGAATGTGCGTCCCGGCGGCTGGGCATTCCAGTACCGCAATGACCACTACCCTGATGTCGACGATACTGCGGCTGTGGTGACAGCGCTGGATCGTACCGGAAATCTGGACCTTCGCGAGGCCGTCGCCCGGGGTGCTGAGTGGGTCGTTGGGATGCAAGGCTCACGGGGTGGGTGGGGCGCGTTTGATGCTGACAACGAATATTATTGGCTGGAGCACATACCTTTCGCTGATCATGGAGCGCTACTCGACCCCGCAACGGCAGATGTGAGTGCCCGCTGTGTCTCGATGTTGGCCCAGCTGGGCTATGACCGGGACCATCCAGTCATGAAACGAGGTCTCAAATATCTACGGAAAGAGCAGGAAGCGAACGGGTCCTGGTTTGGCCGGTGGGGCACCAACTACATCTATGGTACCTGGTCGGTCCTATGTGCGATGAATGCTGCTGGGGAAGATATGACAGCACCGCATATTCGCAAGGCGGTGACCTGGTTACGGTCAATCCAGCATGAGGATGGTGGCTGGGGAGAAGATTGCTCGAGCTATTGGCCTGATCGAGAAGAGATCAAAATTGAATCAACAGCCTCGCAAACGGCTTGGGCCGTTCTTGCTCTATTGGCTGCGGGTGAAGTTGATAGTGAAGAAGTGCGTCGTGGTGTCGATTGGCTGCTATCCGCTCCTCGTGAGCGCGGTAAATGGCATGAAGAGCTATACAACGCTGTTGGGTTTCCGAAGGTTTTTTATCTGCTTTATCATGGTTATAGCTCTTATTTTCCGCTTTGGGCCCTGGCGCGATATCGCAACCTCAAAACGTCCTATACGCAATTCCCTGCCTACGGTATGTGATTGGCCAAATTAGGCATCATTACTGGCAGTAAGCTCGAAGCGGCGTGTCTGAAACACTGTGACCCGGCGACAGAGCTTGATATCCATTGTTCAGGTGCCTTGGCAGAACGAGCAAATGTTGCAGCGCGGACCAGCGTTGCGGCGGGCTGTGAAGGACTCGTCAGTTTTGGATTGGCTGGGGGGCTTGATCCCGCATTGCCGTCGGGAAGTTTAGTCGTTGCTGATGCAGTGATCTGCGCCGATGGCTCAAAGATCCAAACAGACAGGAGTTGGGTAGACGGAATCTCCAGGACTTTTGAAAAGAGCCAAATACCTTTCGTAACTGGCGAAGTTCTTGGCCTCGATGAAATAGCCTTTCTCCCGGAAACTAAACGGTCTCTCTTTAGCGGGACAGGAGCGTTATGTGTCGATATGGAAAGCCATGCGGTGATCCGCGCCGCTTCCTTCGAAGCTATTCCGTTTATAGCGCTAAGGGTTGTTGCAGATACGGCGTCTGATGAAATTCCGCGTGCTGCAAGTCGAGCTCTCGGAGCTGATGGGGGCGTGCAGGTGGGGTCATTGGTGTTCGCCCTTGCAAAAAGGCCGGCGGATATCGCCGGCCTTTTGAAACTTCGGAAGTTAAGTGCTGTGGGGTTTGAGACGCTACGCCGCGTCGCTCCGCTTTTGAGCTTCTGCCGCGCGTTCTGACATCGTTTTAACGACGTCTTCAAAAACATATTCAGCTGGACGCTGATTCTCGAGGTTGATCTCGGGGGCCATGGGTTTGTCGGTTTCAATGCCTTTCAGAAATGTCTTTAAGGCTTTGATCGGGTGAGCAACTGTATCAGCGACAGCGGTTGCCTCGTATCCACAATGCACCATGCAGTTGGCACATTTCTCATACTTGCCGGTGCCGTAGGACTCCCAGTCCGTTTCCTCCATCAGCGCCTTGAAGCTCTGCGTATAGCCCTCGGCCAAGAGATAGCATGGTTTTTGCCAACCAAAGACATTACGGGTTGGGTTGCCCCATGGCGTGCAGTGATACTCTTGGTTCCCTGCCAGAAAATCCATGAACAGGGTCGATTGACTAAAGCGCCATTTCTTGATGGATCCGATCCGGAAAATGTCGCGGAAGAGTTCTTTGGTCTTTTTGCGATTCAGGAAATGTTGCTGATCAGGCGCTCTTTCATAGGCATAGCCTGGAGACAGGGTGATGCCTTCAACATCAAGCTCATTCATCGAGAAGTCGAAAAATTCAGCGGCCTCGGCGGCTGTCATCTGATCGAATAAGGTGCAATTGACATTTACCCGGAAGCCACGGGCTTTAGCCGCCTTGATCGCCGATACGGCGCGATCAAATGTGCCTTCCTGATTAACAGCGCGATCATGGTGTTCGCGCATACCATCCAAATGGACAGAGAATGTCAGATAAGGTGACGGCTTGAACCGGTCGAGACGTTTTTCAAGCAGTAAAGCGTTCGTGCACAGATATACGAATTTTTTGCGCGCGACGATGCCGGTAACAATTTCTTCAATACCTTTGTGCAGTAGTGGTTCGCCGCCAGGGATGGAAACGATCGGTGCGCCGCACTCGTCGACAGCCTGCAAGCAATCTTCAACCGATAGGCGTTTATTCAGGATGTCGTCTTCATAATCGATTTTGCCACAGCCAACACAGGCCAGGTTGCACCGAAATAAGGGTTCGAGCATTAGCACAAGCGGATAGCGGTCATTGCGCGTTAAACGCTGACGCATGATGTAGCTGCCGACACGAATTTGTTGGATCAGGGGTACGCCCACGATGTCCTCTCAGTTTGCTGATGCCAAACTAGTCGCTTCGCCACCGGGCAGCAAGAATCGATATTCAGATTGGCAGATTGTTTGAGACATGTAAGCATTTGGTGTGGCAAAGGAACCCCCTGTTTGTGCTTATCTTTTATTCAAGTATTCATAAGCAGTAGCGCGGAAAGCCTTGGCCCCCTATCTTTGCATACATGACAATTCTCGTAACCGGAGCAACAGGCTTTGTCGGATCTGCTGTCGCGCGGAAGCTTCTGGCTGCCGGGGAAACCGTGCGTGTCCTGGCACGGGCCGGAAGTAATCGCCGCAATATTGAAGATCTTGATGTTGAGCTATGTGTTGGGGACCTGACACAGGCTGCAACACTCGCCCCGGCCGTTGCCGGCTGTTCGGCGGTTTTTCACGTAGCGGCTGATTACCGGCTTTGGACACGCCATCCAGAAGAAATGATGCTGACCAACATCGAGGGCTCTAAGGCGTTGATTGAAGCGGCCTTAGAGGCCGACGTGGAAAGGATTGTTTATACCTCGAGTGTTGCGGCACTCGGCATCAACATAGATGGAACGCCCGCCGATGAGACAACGCCATCCTCGCTGGAAGACATGATCGGTGTTTACAAACGCTCGAAGTTTCTGGCTGAAGAGGCGGTCCACGAGCTGGTTGTAAGGAAGAATGCGCCGGTGGTTATTGTTAACCCGTCGGCGCCAGTGGGGCCACGAGATATAAAGCCAACCCGTACAGGAGAACTGATTGCGGACGCTGCTGCGGGACGTATGCCAGCCTTCGTCGATACCGGGTTAAATGTTGTTCATGTCGATGATGTTGCCGAAGGGCATGTTTTAGCCTGGCAAAAAGGAAAAATTGGCGAACGCTATATTCTGGGTGGCGAAAACCTGCCGCTTGGCGAAATTCTTAGTGAAATTTCAGAACTTGTCGGGCGCAAACCGCCGCGGATCGGTATTCCGCACGGCGTCGTTATGCCAATCGCCTATATATCAGAAGCACTTACGAGGCTCTCTGGCGGCGAAAAGCCATTAGTCGCGGTCGATGAAGTAAGAATGGCGCGGAAAAAAATGTATTTTTCTTCCGCCAAGGCTCAGAAAGAGCTTGGTTATAGCCCACGCCCGGTCAGGGAAGCATTTGTGGATGCCGTCAATTGGTTCAGAGACAACGGTTATCTTGGATAAAAAACTTGTTTGAGGAATATATCTTATGAAGGCTTTGATTCTCGCAGCCGGTGTTGGGTCTCGACTGTTTGGCAGCGACGATACGGCGAGTCCAAAGTCACTCTTGCGTTTTGCCGGGAAGAGCCTCATGACACGCCATATCGAAAATTTAATGTCCGTTGGCGTCGACGAAATAGGATTGGTGCTTGGTTATCACGAGGAAGAAATCAAAGCTGAAATCCGCACTACCGGGGCCGAAGACAAAGTTACTTTTTTTCACAATCCGCGTTTTCGCGAAGGTAGTGTTGTTTCCATGTGGACGGCGAGAGACTTGATGGTTGCCGGTGACCCCGTTTTGTTTATGGATGCGGACGTTCTGTATGATCCAAGAATCCTGGAACGCATGATTGAACCCTCAGGCGTGACGAGTTTTCCCTATGATCGTGATTTTGAAGCCGGAGACGAGCCTGTGAAGTTCATGCTCGAAAATGGGCGACCAGTAGAGTTCAGAAAGGTCCCGGACGACGTGTCTTACGACACGGTAGGGGAATGGATTGGATTTATTCGTATGACCCCGAATTTTGCTAAGGCAGTCGCAGAACGGACAGAACATTATGCTGTCGGCGGCGATGTCCATGCACCCTATGAAGATGCCGTT
>CALIBP010000062.1 GCA_938048165.1 uncultured Alphaproteobacteria bacterium
TTGCAGGGCCGCCAGATCTGATCGCCCATTGCTGATCAGCCTCCCCTGCCCTACCGTGCCGGAAAGGCTCACGGGAGGACAGGCATGAACATTCTTTTCATCATGTATGACCAGCTGCGGTTTGATTACCTCAGCTGTGCCGGTCATCCGACGCTGAAGACCCCCAATTTCGACCGCGTGGCAGCGCGTGGCGTTCGGTTTACCAGCTGCTATGTGCAGTCCCCCATTTGTGGTGCCAGCCGGATGAGCACCTATACCGGGCGCTATGCTTCGTCCCACGGGGCGCAGTGGAACGGCTTCCCCCTACGCGTGGGCGAGCACACGATGGGCGACCACCTGCGCGCGGCCGGGATGGACTGCTGGCTTCTGGGCAAGACGCATATGAAGGTGGATGCCGAAGGGATGAAACGCCTTGGCATCGCGCCCGACAGCGTAATTGGCGCGCGTCAGGCCGAGTGCGGCTTTGACGTTTGGGTCCGCGACGATGGGCTGTGGGCCGAGGGGCCGGATGGGTTCTATGATGAAAAACACTCTCCCTATAATGCGTACCTAAAGTCGAAGGGTTACGAGGCCGAGAATCCGTGGTCGGTCAATGCCAATGCGGGCGTCGAGGGTGGAGAAATCGCCATCGGCTGGATGTTCGACAATGCCGACAAGCCCGCCAATATCCGCGAGGAAGACAGCGAAACCGCATGGCTGACATCGGAAACCCTGCGCTTCATGGATCAGGCCAAGGGGCCGTGGTGCGCGCATGTCAGCTATATCAAACCGCACTGGCCCTATATCGTGCCCGCGCCCTATCACGACATGTTCGGGCCGGATGACGTACCCCCGGCGGTACGCTCGGACGCGGAACGCGAGAACGCGCAGCCCGTGTTTGACGCCTTCATGCACAACAAAATCGCCGCCGCCTTCCAACAGGACGAGGTGCGCCGCAAAGTGATTCCCGCCTATATGGGGCTGATCAAGCAATGCGACGATCATCTGGGGCGTATTCTGGATCATCTGGACGCCACCGGGCAGGCCGATGACACGATGATCGTGCTGACCTCTGACCATGGGGATTATCTGGGCGATCACTGGCTGGGCGAGAAGGATTTGTTCCACGAACCCTCCGTGAAAGTGCCGCTGATCATCGCCGACCCTCGCGCGTCCGCCGATGCCACGCGTGGCACCACCTGCGACGCGCTGGTCGAGGCGATCGACCTTGCCCCCACCTTTGTCGAGGTTGCTAGCGGAGACGTGGCCGATCACATTCTGGAAGGTCGCAGCCTTATGCCGTGGTTGCGGGGTGAGACACCGGATTGGCGTGATTTTACAATCAGCGAGTACGACTATTCGTCCACACCCGTCTGCGACAAGCTGGGCGTCAGCCCCCGTGATGCACGGCTGTTTATGGTCTTTGACGGGCGCTACAAATTGATGCACGCGGAAGGCGGCTTGCGCCCGATGCTATTTGATCTGGAAACCGACCCGGACGAGCTGAACGATCTGGCGCGTGGCAACACCCATCAGGATCAGATCGCGCGGCTATACGAGATGCTGGGCCAATGGGGCCGGAGGATGAGCCAGCGTGTCACCAAATCCGACGCCCAGATCGAGGCAGGACGCGGGCGGTCGATGCGCCGTGGCATTCTGCCCTTCCTGAAAGACGGTTCCGAAGTGCCGGACGAGCTGACCGCCGCTTATCGCGGCCCAGCCCCGGACAACCATGTGCAGGACGACGAGGCGTGATCCGGGCGCATCTGGCCACCTTTCCGAAGCGACAACACCTGCTGCTGGACGCCGTCAAAAGCATCGCGCCGCAGGTGGACAAGGTCTTTGTCTGCCTTAACGAATACACCGCGCCGCCGCCCGGCTTGGACACAATCCCCAACGTCGAGGTTATGATCCCGGACGCGGATCTGAAAGACGCGGGCAAATTCGCGTTTCCGGTAGCGGCGGATGACATCGTCTTCACCATTGATGACGACATCATCTATGCCGGTGACTATGTGGCGCGTACGCTCGCCTTCACCGACAGGCTGGACCTCGCGACAAATACGCTTGGATATCAAGCGCATGCCTTTGTTTTCAAAAAGCAGCAAGACAGCTTTGGCTGGCGGAACTTTGCGTTTGGGAAGAAGTGCCCTCAGATCTTCAAGGTCGACCTTCTGGGCACCGGGACCGCGTGTTTTCTGGGCAAGAACTGCCCGACATTGGCCGAAATTCACCCCTGCGCCGGGTTTGTCGATCTGCGGTTCTCACGGCTTCAGACAAAGGCGGGCGTAACCATGTGGGCGCTGCCCCGGGACGAAGGATACCTGACCAACAACCTGCCGGACGCGCTGTGGGAGACCTCGCTGTTCAATACGGTGAACCTGAAGCGGCCCGAGAACCTGAAGCACGAGGTGCGCCAGCTGTTGCAGGAGCGCACGCCGCATTCCGGGCTGAAGCTAGACAAGGTCCTGAAAGAGCGCAGCGCATAGAAAAACCGGCCAGACGCAACGCGCCCGGCCGGTTTCTTTAAAGCACGATCTTAGTAAGCCATACGGAAGTATTCGGCTTCGTAGATGTTGGTCATCCCGGTGCCGCAGAAGCCCATATCGCCATTTGCGGTCCCGTCAATTTCGCCCCCTGCGATAAAGGACGCACCCTCGATCCCATTCGCGTTCGCGGTGAATGAAATGTCGTCTTTGGCGATAATCTGGCTGCCATAAACATGGATTTTCGAGGCAACCGACACACTCCCCAGTGTCATCAACACGCTACCACCACCATCAGCACAACCATCATTCTTGCCGAGGGTAAAGCTGGAGCTCGAATTGATGGATTTGGCATCGGTATTGGTCGTTGCGATCACCGAATTTTCAATGCGCAATGCCTGACCGAACTTGATTACACAGTCGGTCACGATCACCACATCAGAAATCGCCGTCGGCTCGTCGATCGTCAGAGTACCGTTTTTACCGCACCCGACCACGTGAACCCGATCCTTGGTCAGATCCGACATCATAAGTTTGTCGCTGTTCTTGAGCGTTAGGTACTTAACTGTATCCAGCGGATCAATGAAGTCCGGCAGGTATTCGGGATCCCGGTCTTTCAAACCCTGAATGATATAGGGCAGTTTGTTGACAAGGCGCAGGCGGTAATAGCCATCACGCAGTGCCGCTTGCAGACCCTCGTTCTTTTCCCACCCGGACGATGGCAAATCAACGTCACCGATATCGGGCATCGAGACGACTGTACCCGTTTCAAACGTGTTGTTGTTGTTCAAAGATACGTGGTCGTTCGAATGGATGCAGAACCCGTTCTTATAGGCGTTGTTCGACTGCACATCGATGCGATCATCCGCCACGAACCCTTCACGGAAGCAGGTGGGGCGGAAGGTGGTGAACACCGACTGGACCGACATGTCATAATTCACATAGCCCAATACGCGCAGAACAAAGGTCGACACAGGGTTCGACTTCGAATTCAGACGCGTCGAATAGACATGGACAGCCGATCTGGAATTGGCGCTGGGGGTGAACTTCTCGGTCGAGGGGTCCCATTTACCGAAGGTGATGTCTTTTGCTTCAATGACATCGCCATACGTCGCTTTCGGCATACTTGCTTGAACCAATGCCAGCGCTTGTGTTTTCGCTTTGGCGGGATCGGTTTCAAAATCACGGCGATACAGCGCCGCATGCGCCGTCAAGTCGGCCGAGATCTGCAGCTGCGTGCGCGCCGTCATCAGGTTGTGCATGTCGATCGCCAGACCTCCGACCAGAACGATCGCAGCGAAAAGGAACAATCCGAAAATCGTGATGGCTCCGTTTTCATCTTGTCTGAAGCGGCGGATGCGGCGGAGGGCGAAAGAGGTATGGGTCATGGCGGTCACATTAATACTCTACGAAATGTTGCGATTGGGCAGAGATCGAGAAGCCTGTAAGAATATTGAACTTTCCATTAAAGATCAGATCTGACACCGGAATCGACGCCGTTGTCGTGATCACCCCGGTCGACGAATTGATGGTGGTCTTTACCGTCCCATTGCTCGAAAAGCCCGAAATCCGATCTTTGATATAGGTCTGCGTGGCGGCCTCAGCCGCGGCTTTTTCGAGCCCGCCTCCGATGCGTCCAACCGACAAAGCGCGGTTCGCGTCTTGAACAACGCGCATCATGATCGATTGCTTATAGAACACGAAGGACGCGTTAATGATCAGAATGAAAATCATGAATAGCGCCGGCAGCCACAAAACCGTCTCAACGGTTGCAGTCCCATCCTCGTTCAAGATTTTATCTTTGGTTCGCTTATTCATCTCACCTGCTCAGGATTCGAAAGCTCAATACCGTTTAAACTTTAACTGGTAACTTTGCCGTCAAGAAGGAAAAAAGAGCCAGGAATGTGTGCAAAATGTGGCATTTCACCCAATCACCTGTACTTTTGTATAGGTTACCGTATCGCACCTGCCTAAAAGGTTAAAATCAGCGGCACACAGCCGTCACATTTCGGCCCAACAACCATGTCGACACGAATCGGCCAAAGCTTTGATCCGGGTGAAAATTCCGCTGTAATGAGAGAGTGGTGCCCAGAAGAGGCAATCGAACTCTATATCAATATTTTAATATCAATGAGTTAGGTGTCTGGTGTTTCGAGAAGCGGTCCAAGGAGTGGTCCTTAGCAACCTCTAGACATCCAATCCCTCATACAGGTGAATGCTGTTCTCATGCACTTTCCTCAGCGCGCCTTCACCCAATGCCAGAGTTGGGATATCTCCTTTCCTCCTATGCCAGGTAAGCAGTGGCACTGTTTTGTTGACGATAAGGCAATGAGCACAAAATCCATCAGCTCTTTTGGCATGTTACTAGGAGCACTAATGCTTGTATTGGGCTTGGTTAACTCGGTCCCCTTGGCAAAGACTGCCGAAACATATGCGACTGAAATCGCTTCTGATTCAGTTAAAACCTACATTACGCTACGCGCGCTTAATGCTGTTCTCTCTTTC
>CALIBP010000063.1 GCA_938048165.1 uncultured Alphaproteobacteria bacterium
ACGTTAGTGCCGTTTGGCGGAGCCGGCCCCGTCCACGCCGCCATGGTGGCGGACGAACTTAGCATCCCCCGTATTCTGGTGCCGCCAAACCCCGGTGCCTTCTCTGCTCTCGGGTTGCTATGTTCTGACATTGTCCACGACTATATCCGATCCGACATTAGCGAGATTAACCAGCTGGAAGCTGATCACGCAGAATCTTATTTTGCAGAGTTGGAAAAACAGGCAGCAGTAGATCTCGCTGCAGAAGGCCTCGCCGACCACGAGCGAGAATTCATCCGCGACCTTGATCTACGCTATGCCGGTCAAGGCTACGAAATTCGAACTCCTCTGGAGGGGCTGAGCTCCAGCCCCATGACGACAAAGGGGCTTGCACAGGTTCAGGAACGATTCCACGAGTTGCATCAAACGCTGCATGGCCATTCGGCCCAAGATCAGGAAATTGAAGTCGTCAGCTATCGGGTAAGAGTACGGGTCCCTGTGCCAAAACAAGATCTGCCGGAAATCCAAATCCCAAATGGAACAACAGAGCCTGTTGGAACGCGCGACGTCACGTTTGATGGTAAGGAGATGCACAACGCGCCGATCTATACGCGCGACTCACTGAAATCGTCTTCGATTGAAGGTCCCGCCATCATCGAACAGTTCGATTCAACCACGGTATTGCCGCCGGGGTGGACCGCAAAGCTTGACGGCTTTGGCAATATCGTTGGCGAAAGGAACGCGTAACATGGCTGTCGATCCCATTACTGTCGAACTCCTGCGCAACCGTATCGCCAGCCTGATGGAGGAAATGGATTACCATTTCTATCGGTCGGGATATTCAACCATCGTCCGCGAAAGCCGTGATTTCAGCTGTGTGATCGTTGACCCCAATGGTCGCCTGTTGGTGGCTCCCTGGATGTTTTTTCATTCACCGGTCTATTTCCATCTCGTCCAACGTATCAAAGACATTTACGGCCTCGACGATCTCGCAGATGGCGACGTCTTTGTTACCAATCACCCTTACGAAGGCAACATGCCGCATGCCTCCGATATGGGATTCATCGCCCCGATTTTCTTCGAGGGCACCCTCGTTGCCTTCGCGGCAACCATCGCTCATAAAGCCGATGTCGGCGGCACCGTCCCCGGCAGTACCTATGGTTCAGCAACTGAGCTTTATCACGAAGGTATGATGCTGCCGCCGATCCGCATTCACCGGGCAGGCAAACCAATCGATGATGTGATGCGGCTGATTTCTGCCAATACCCGCGCGCCTTATGTCGTGCTTGGTGATATTTCCGGCCAGATCGGCGTCACCCGTATTGGCCGCAAACACATGCAGGAGATATGCGCCCGCTTCGGTGTCGGCACTGTTTTGGAAGCGATGGATGCCATGATCGCGGCCTCGGGTGAAGAATTTAGTGCCGCGTTAAAATCCATCCCCGATGGTGTCGCAGAAGCGACCGGCTATCTCGATCATGACGGAGTCGATGAAACGACCAAGGTCAAGCTTAACGTCAAGATCACCATCAAATCCGGCAAGCTGCATTTTGATTTTACCGGCTGTGACCCGCAAACCCAAGGGCCGGTTAATCTGCGCATCGCGATGGTTGAGGCCTGCGTTTATTACTGTTTGATTGGACTGATTGACCCCAACCTACGCTATAGCGATGGTATCCGTGATCTCGTGAGTTTTGAGTTTGCCGAATGCAGCGTGGTGAGCGCCGAACCACCCCGTCCTTGCTCCAGCTATATGAAGTGCTGTCTGAAACTTTGTGACGTTATATTGGAAGCCATGGACCCGCTCCTGCCGGGTCGGGCAATTGCCCATTCAGGCGGCAGTGGTGGCTCTATCATCGTTGCCTGGAAAGGCGACACGCGACCCAAACGCGGCAATCAATATGAAATTTTTGGCTCGGCCTATGGTGCTGGCGTCGGTGCGGACGGGGCCTCCGGTGCCAGTGTCATGTTAGCAAACCTTTTTGCGGCCCCGGTCGAAATCATCGAATCTGAATTCCCCTGTCGCATCCGCGAATACAGCCTGAACACCGACTCTGGTGGCGCCGGCGAGTTTCGCGGCGGATTAAACTTCGTCCGTGAATATGAAATGCTCGAACCAGCCGAGATCGTCTATCGTGCCGACCGGTCGATTGAGCTACCCGCCGGTATACAAGGCGGAATGCCGGGCGGGCCGAGCCGGTTTGTCGTTAACCCGGGAACACCAGACGAGCAGCAAATGCCATCCTCAGCTCGCATGACATTACCCGAAGGCACGACGTTCCGGGTTAACGGGCCGGGCGGTGGTGGTTACGGAGATCCAAAAAAACGGGATGCCAAAGCTCTCGCAAATGATATCGCTGAAGGCTATGTCTCAGAAGAAGCCGCCGAGAAATTTTACAGATAGCGCAGGACCGGAAGGTTATGCGGTTTTTCGTTTGCGAAGTAGTTCGCGACGAAGCCGCCCTGTCGACAGTCCTTCCAGCGTATTGAGGATATCATCATCGAGTTCAACAAAGTTTGCCGCCAGCATTTTACGCGTGAAATCAATTCGAACGATCTCCGCCCGCACGACATGTTGAAAAACCTGGTCACCAACCTCAGCCTTAATACCGACCACTGGCGTCTCACCAATCTGGAAATCGCCGTAGAACGAATAAAGCAGGAAACCACCCAAGCTCCAGTTCGCCGTTTCATAGTCGCTACCGTGGATATCGATTTTTAACGGTATCTCCTGGATACGTCTGTCCCGCCGCCGCTCTTTACTTTTTGCCTTAACAACACGCATGTCATCCACCTAGTAGTCGTTCGGTAGAGTATCGGCGTGAAGTGATGACAAATTATTAACGGGTACGGTTATCGGCAAACACCGGACAAAGCCTTCCAGACACACGATTCCCCTGTAGAATGACCTTCATCACCGACAAATCGAACCCATGCCTCATATAAATAAAATGAAAATGCGATCTATCATCCGAGTTGTGGTTTGACCCTGGAAAATCCCGTGGGCCCCACTAAAAAAGATCTTCATGCCGTTTATGCTTTTGGCATTTTCAGCATGGCGTTGATCGATATTTTTGTGCTTTTGATTCCGATTTTTGCCAAAGAGTCATTGGGCATGTCCGACGGCGAAATAGGCACTCTCGTTGGTGCCCGATCTCTGCTTTCATTATTTCTGTCTATCCATGGCGGCGCCCTCATGGATCGCTTCGGCACCCGTCGCGTCACACTAATGTTTACCGGAACAGTGATCCTATGCGCCCCATTGTTTCCGCTGCTCTCAACATTTTGGGCACTCTTCGCTCTTCAAGTCATTAGCGGATTCGCGATTTCGTTGGGCTGGTCCGGGGCCCAAACATTGATTGCGCGCGTCGCCCAGGGTGATGCCGAATATATCGGTCGCTTCAGCACGTTCGCCCGAATTGGCACAACCATCGCTCCAATTTGTGCAGGATTTCTTTTTGACGTGGGTGGCGCCTGGCTCGCATACGGGTTTGGAACTTTTTGGGCTGTTGGAGCGGTATATGCCCTGTGGCGCGCGCCAGAACCCAACCCACCACCAGACCCAAATGACCCGACACAGAATGTTCCTAAATTTCGGCTCATGGACATCATGCCGAAACTATCTGATTACACGGCGACTTTTGCTTTGATGGCGATCCCCGCTGTCGCGTTTACGGCAGTCGCCATGCTGGTCCGTAATTCGACCTACGGCATACAAACCACCGTTTACGTTACCTTTGCGCAGGATGCGGGACTTACCGCGACCAAGATCGGGCTGTTGTTTGCGGCGATTGAAATGGCCGGTGCAATGGGTTCCTGGTACTCCGGACGTATTATGCGCAGGTTCGATCCAATCCGGGTTTTGGTGATATCGACATTCATTACCATCACACTGGTAAGCGCGACACCACTCCTTGGAGGGCTCGGCTCTACAACCTGGTCAATCTTTGGCTTCCTGCTCATCGGTCAGCTATTCCGCGGCGTAACACAAGGTGTTTCCCAACCAATCCTCTTTTCAGTACAGGCAATTTCGGTGACAAGAGACCAACAGGGCACCGTCGTTGGGCTTCGCCAAACCATGAACCGGTTTGGCGGCATTGTTATTCCGCCGATCATCGGCTTCACCTCTGACTTTTATGGCCGGGAGGAAAGTTTCTATATCGTTGGAGGCGGCCTACTCGTAATGCTCCTGGCACTCGCTATTTACGCCAGAACGGTTCCAAGAATTGCGACTTAAGAAGAATACGACTAATATGAGTGCCAGAATCTAAAAAATCGATATTTTGTTGACTATCGTTTTTTTATCGATATTTATGCATACAGATAGGAGATTTAGATGCGGCTGATTGCTTTTGATAAAAATGGGACCGCCACCTTAGGCGCTCGCGATGGTGATAGCGTTGTTGATCTATCCATTGCTACGCCAGATTTACCGGGCGACCTTACGGGTGTTATCAAACTCGGCCAAGCAGGCATCGACAAAATCGCCACTGCGGTAAGCAACGCTGGCGACGATGCCCGCGTATCGCTCGACAGCATCAAATATCTTCCGCCATCCACCAATGCTGGGAAACTAATCTGTCTCGGGCTGAACTATGCGGATCACGCCGCCGAAGGCGGGCATAACAAACCCGAATATCCATCATTCTTTTTGCGGACCAATTCCACACTGGTTGCCCATGGTGACCCCATCCTAAGGCCAGTTGTTTCTGAACAGCTCGATTATGAAGCTGAGATGGTCGCTATCGTCGGCAAACAAGCGCGCCATGTAAAACGGGAAGACGCGCTTGATTATATTTGGGGCTACTCGGCATTTAACGAAGCCTCGATCCGCGAATATCAACGTAAGACGGCACAATGGACCATCGGTAAAAACTTCGACAACACGGGTGGCTTTGGTCCCGAAGCCGTGACTGCTGATGAACTTCCCCCTGGTGGCAATGGACTGCGTATTCAGACGCGCCTAAATGGCGAAGTCCTACAGGATGCCAACACTGACGATATGCTGTTTGACGTAGCGGAAACTGTTGAGCTGCTGACCGAATGCCTGACCTTGGAGCCCGGCGATATTCTGGTCATGGGGACACCTTCCGGGGTTGGCCATGCCCGACGGCCTCAGCTTTGGATGAAAGCGGGCGATGTCTGTGAAGTCGAAATCGAAAAAATCGGCATTCTGCGGAATCCGATTGAAGACGAAGTCATAATAGCCTAATTGGCCAGGAGAGGAAAATTAATGGATCCCGTACAAGAAGCGATTGAATCTGTTGAAGCGCTGCGCAAGCGTATAACTGACATCGGCGATGATGGTCTTGATTTGTTGTTCCGGGAAGCACGGACGCATAACGCCTGGACTGACAGGCCGGTCACAGACGAACAAATCCAAACGCTTTATCAAGCTGTCATAAATGGCCCGACGAGCGGCAACTGCCTGCCATCAAGGTTTATTTTTTGCCGAACTCCCGAGGCCAAGGCCCGCCTGATACCCTGCGTCGCCCCAGGAAAT
>CALIBP010000064.1 GCA_938048165.1 uncultured Alphaproteobacteria bacterium
CCAATCGAATACCCGCCCAAAAAGGCGGTGAATATATAAGGCCATGAATAGCCCCAGCTTATCGGGTCGATCACGTCTCATCCTTTCGGTCAGAGGCGAAAAATATACTGGTTAAATGCCGGTAAATACTTCTAAAGCTGAACGCTGTTAGCGGCAAGCTTATCGCTTTCTGAGGAAATTCGCATTTTTGAGACAGATTCGCATAAAAAACTACACATCGATGAAAGTGTCGACTAAGATATATCTGTAAGTAATCGCTGGCTCATAAGAGTTGGCATAAGGCTAATAAACAGGCCACGACTGCAATGGTCGATGGTTATGGGGGACATGAGGATGAATTTCGATCCGAGTAATCGGGAGATGACGAATATCGCCACAGTCGCTGGCGAAGTGACCCTGTTCCGCGCGGTAATTGCCCGCGCATTTCACGACGCTCTTAATCGCCGGGGGATCAATGGCGAGACCGGAGATAGTGAGGCTCGAGAAGCGAGAGTTCTGCGGGAAGAAGCCCGGGAATGGTTGCTGACAGACAGTGTTGATTTTCGACGCATCTGTCAGTGGGCATTGTTGGAACCCGAGGCGGTAAGGGATTCCGCCGTCAGGGCAATCGATTCCTGTGACGCTGGAGCAAGCAGAGTTGCAGCGTAGGATTTGATAAAAAAGCGGGCCTTCGTGCCCGCTTTTTTATCGACTGGCGCGAAGGATAGATATCAGTCGGGCAAGATCCGCAGCAACTTGGCGGTCTTGGTTCGATGGCATTCATGGTGCAAATGCTGCGCGCCGCAATCTTTCCAATTTGACCAGCGTTTCTTCCTTGTTGCCTGATACTGGTGGCGCATCAAATTTTACGATGCCCTAAATCGCGAATTTGCGATTTATAGGCCCTGTGACGTAAAAATACTGCGGGAAAGACGCATATGATTGTCCCGTCTGGAAGTGCTCCATTTCGTGGACCTTAACCTTTCGGTCGTGTCGCTGCAATTGCTCTAACAAAGCGATTTCTCGGACCGTTAACCCTCTTGCGTCCGTAGGCGCTCCATTGCTTTTAGCTCGGGCTTCGTCCCGTAAGATGGCATTTATCCGGATTTGTTGCCTGTTGGCGCGTGATTCGTGTTCGGATCGGCCCTGAAAGTTTTCAAGGATGCGTGTGTTATAAATCTGATGCCGAGGTAGTGATCGGCCGGGCTGTTCAGGAGGTGAAAATTTATTTGGTGTTGAGGGTTTATTCAGTGCCTCAAAGGGGATCGCTTGCTGTCTATCGGAGGGGCCGCTCCGAAAAATTTTACCATCTTCGCCCCGCTTTAGCTTGCCGATGCCTCCCGGTGTTTCCGGTAAACCTATATTGCCGCCGCTTATTGGAGGTTGCGCCGTTTGGGCTTCCGCCCCTTTCGGCCCATAAAGTATGATTCCAGCGCTTAAAGTTGCGAACAGGATCGAAACTTTTTTTGCAGCCCGCATTTGCAGAAGCGGGGTTATTCTGCCGCTTGGGTGTTGTTTGTTGGAAGGTAATTGTCTTCGACGGTCCGTTTGTTCATTGAGAACGTGTTTTCGACTGTGGTGTAATCCTTGTAGCCGAGGCGTGCGATAACCTTCATTTTTAACGTATCGACCAAGCCATCGTCCGTTATGTAGTCGTCATCAATATGAACGCCAACAACGCGGCCAAAGACGACATGATGAACGGATTCAGGCGCATGACCTGGCAGCACGACTGTTTGATGATAGACGCATTCAAAATGGGCCGGAGACTCAGCAACCCTGGGTGGCTTGACTTGAACAGACGGCAACGGCGTTAGTCCAACTTCTGACAATTCGTCGATTGCCGGATCGTCGATCCAGCTTGAGTCGTTCATTTTGTCTTTGGTGTCGTATGTAGCGATGTTGAAAACGAATTCACCTGTTTCCTCGGCGTTGAGAACGGAATCTTTCTTGGTGCCGTCTTCCCGAGACCCACCTGAAAACATCACGAATGGCGGGTTATAAGACAGGCCATTGAAATAGCTGAACGGCGCAAGATTGCCGATTCCGTCTTTGCTAATCGTACTGATCCAGCCTATGGGGCGTGGCACAGTCAGTGCCTTGATCGGATTGTAAGGAAGGCCGTGATCGTTTTTGTCAGCGTCGAAATACATAGGATGATCCGTTTGTTAGTGTTCGTTGCATTATCAAGCCCAACCCGTGATTTGAAAAGCCAGAAACTAAGAAGCGATATAGGCGAGGATGGGTGGCAGTGTTAGTGCCGCCAGAATCGTTTGGGCTGACAGGATTGCGGCCATCAACGGGGCATCGCCTCCCATTTGTCGGGCAAGAATATAGGATGCAGGAGAAGCGGGCGCACCGCCGTAGAGAACAATAATCGCCATGGGTAGCCCCGAGATGCCATAAAAATGGCAAAGCGCAATTGCGATTATAGGCATGATGCAGAGCTTTAACAGGACGGCGGTGCCGAGCGCTACGATACGCGTGCGGTCCATCATGATTACCAGACCGGCGCCGATGCAGAGCAGGGCAATTGGTAGGGTGCCGCGATCAAGTATAGAGAGAAGTGTCATCAACCACTCCGGCATTGGGATAGCGAGCGTGTTTATGGTCCAGCCAATCGCGCAACCTATGATGATTGGGTTTTGAAGCACCTGGACGGGAACACGGGACCAGTTTGGTTTGCCGGAACCAACATAGGCAGAAATCAAGGCGACGAGTGCCGCATTGATAAAGGGCATCATCACGGCAAGAAAATAGGCGCAAAGGGCAACGCTCTTTGGACCGTACAGGGCATCACCGATAGCAAAACAAAGATATGCGTTAATACGGGTCGCCCCCTGAAGCACAGAGGTGAAGCTTGGCCCATCAATCCTTATGATTGGCTTCGTGAGCAAAGCGAGAACAATCATACAGGTGCCAAGTGACAAAATTGCTAGCGCCATTGGACCGACCGGCATGGTTGATAGGTCAGATTCTGTGATGCTTCGGACTATGAGGGCGGGGAGGAGAACGTAATAGACAAGTTTTTCGGCAGGCGCCCAGAAATTGTCTCCTGGGAAGCCGGTGCGTTTAAAAACATAGCCGATAACGATCAAAAGAAAGATCGGCAGGATGGCACCGGCAATCGCTAACATAGAATAGAAATCCTTCGGATTTTTCTCAGAAACCAGGACAGGATTGCCCTAGCCTTTGTTACCGGTCCTGTTGGTCGGGATCAATAACCCGCTTCTTTATTAACCAGCTGAAGAAGAGGTTCTCCGGCCCGCAGACGGCGGATATTTTCAACGATTTGTGGTGCTATATCGACCGGACGTGTCTTGCGGGCGGTGTGCGGCATCAATGTAATATTAGGGTGTGTCCAAAAGGGGTGATCTGTTGGCAAGGGTTCCTGCCGGAAGACATCGAGCGTTGCGCCAGCCAAATGTCCGGAATCCAGTGCAGCGATCAGGTCATTATCGACGATATGCTGTCCGCGACCGATGTTAATGATACAGGCATCTTTGGGCATCATCTCGAATGTTCGGGTGCATAAAATATCTTCAGTATGCGGTGTTAGCGGTAAAACATTTATCAGAATATCGGTTCTCGCCAGAAAGGGCTCCAACCCGTCATTACCGTAGAAACTCTCCACACCTTCAAAGTCTTTTTCGGTTCTGGTCCAGCTCGCGACGTGAAAACCAATATCGCGAAGAATAGCAGCACATTGAAAGGCCATTAGCCCTAATCCCATGAACCCGACGCGGCGGTCGCTTGCTTTATAGATTTCTGGTTTTTCCCAAACCAGATTTCGCTGGTTTTCAAGGAAGAAGGGCATCTCCCGATGGTGGCGCAGAACGTGCAGCAGCACATATTCCTTGATCATCTGGTCCCCCTGCGGTGGGCTGGACCGGACAATGGGAACATCGGCAGGCAGATCCGGATCTTTTAACAAAGCGTCGACCCCGGCCTGAAGCGCGATGATCAACTTGATATTGGGCAGCCGTGCGAACATGCCGGCCTCACCATGCGAAAACAGCACGACATCGACATCTTCAAGGTTACAATTATCTGGGTCAGTGAAGAGTTCCTCGTTGGGTAAGGCGTCGCGGATCGGGTCCGCCCAGCGTGCAGTAGGTCCCAGACAATTGGCGAGCAGAATGGTCATTTCTTATCCTTGATGTGAAACGGCTGTGATTATTGTTGATAGGGGGCTTTCATCGATGTCCGATAACGTTCCCATGCGACATCCAGGGCAGCGAGGCATTCCGCGTCCATATGTTCCTTAGCCTCGATATCGGGGCCCCAATTGCCATAACTATCGGTGCCGCGCACCAGTGTCCCCGTCGCCCCTTCAAATTGAGTTTGCTTTACGTGCGGGCCGCAGAGATGCACTGCATAACCGATACGCGGCATGTTTGATGGGTTCGGCATTGAGCTGTGGACAGTTCTATTGTCATGGATGGACATTTCTCCGGCATGGAGTTCCAGATCGACGGTCTCTGTGTCATCGACTCCTTCGATTGTTTGGCCTCGCGCTAGCAGGTTGTCCGGGTCAAACGTTTCAACATGTTTCATTATGGCATCGCCCTGATGGGATCCCGGAATGATACGGACACAGCCCGTCTCACGCGTGCTGTCTGAAAAGGCGATCCAGGCCGTTACTGATTCCGCCGGGTCAAACCCGTAATAGGTCGAGTCCTGGTGCCAGGATACGAAGCGGTGGTCGTTGGCTTTTTTTGTAAAGAAACTCGATCCCCAAACGATGATGTTAGGACCAATAAGGTCTTCTACCGCATCCAGCATGTTTGAATTTTTGATGAGCTTCGTAAGCCAGGGAAAAGGTAAATGAGCTTTGATCCGAAACCGGCTTTGGGCCTCGGCGCCGATTTCTTCTTCCAAAGCTTCAAACTGTTTGCGGAATTCGAATGCCTCGTCACTTTCCATCACTTTTACCGGCGCAATCGCACCTTGCGTCTGAAAGCGTTCAATCTGTTCGACCGTCAGTAACTTTGGCATGGCGTCCTCCGGTTTTATATTCCGATGGCGATAGTGTAGGCAGGGAGTTTGGCAGCAGATTCATTGGCCGCCAAGAACGACCTTCGATTTGGCGTCATATCGTTTTCCATCGTAAGCTTGCTCGACGGAGAGGTTGCGATGCCGAAAGAGAAAAAAACAAGTCGTTTCAGTCGAGGATGGAGGCTAAAGTTAATTTCGTTGGGCGCTGTTGTTTGCGCTCTTGTTGTGCCACTGGTGGTCTATCTCTCCTACGACCTTATCAAAATGAAGATGTCGCCTTGCGGCGGGATTTTTCAACAAACAGCCAATCGTTTTGAAACCGAAATTGAATTTTTAAAGAGCTCGGGAAAAGTCGTCCTCGGTAGTGAAAAGGTCGCCGATTTAACGGAGCGTGCGCAGATAACCGCAATCAATATGGAGACTTGTTGTATTGTCTTTGGTGCGGGCAAGCGGGACCCGGAAAAATTTCTTCAATGTAAAGCTTCCGTTCGAGAGTACGACGACAATTTGGAGAAGGTTGTCTCCGTCGTAAAACGGGTAGTTACCGCAGAGTCGAGGAAGCTCGCCACCGAGTTGCACAAAGCGCGTCGGGACCTCGATGTCGTGGTGAGAGCGACGCAAACAACTTCAAAGAAGTTCAACAAGCAACTCGTTCAAGCCAAACAACATCAAGCCATTGCGGAACTAAAAATTACGCCGCCAGTTGAAGTTGCTATTGATGCAAAAGAAAAAGAGCCAAATGACACTCCGCTAAACACGAATGCCGTCAAGCTTGATAAGTGGGTAACGGGTGCGGTTGGGAAGAAATAAGACAAAGATTATTATTCGTTTGTTACACCGCCTGAATACCGGGATTTCGTTCAGATAGAGTTAGAAAACAGGTCCGTAACATTGCGGCCAAGTATGACATTGTTTGATTCCAATAAGTCAGCAACAGCATCGATCGCAAATAACACGCCAGGCGCTAATCTTTCCCACCGGTTTGTTTCGGCGCCGGGGCAAAGACATTTTCTACGTGTTGCTAGCCACAATGTCGGATCTATAGGAGCGTATCTGCTGCGCGTTCGGATGCTGAAATCCTATGATAGGTTTGAGCCCAATGAAACCGCTTTGGCGGCTAAGTCAATCAACCTTGATTCATCGGTCGATGCAGAAATTAGTGATAATCATGATGTTGATTATTTTAAAGTAGCCACCGGTAGACGCTCCGGAACAATGTTGGTAAAGCTGGTGAATAGGTCGTCGACCCTGCGCCCTTATTTGCATCTATTTGATTCTCGCAAATCTTCCATGCGCGAAGGGCTAAACGATACGCCTGGGGCTGATCTTGAGGTCACGCAGAAAGTGCTCGCCGGACATGACTATTTTGTACGAGTGCAGAGTTATAATAATAATTTGCCGGGCAAATATACGCTGACGGTTTCTGTTAAATAAGGAGAAACAATGTCTGACAAAACGTTTCGCGTTACGTTTTTGGGAACCGGTGCACCGCCGCCAACAATGCGACGGTTTGGTCCGAGCACGCTTATTGAGGTTGGCGACGAGAAGCTGATCTTTGATGCCGGGCGCGGCTCAATGCAAAGGCTACATCAACTCAAAATCCCGTTCGGGGATATTACCGGTGTTTTCCTGACGCATCATCATTCAGATCATCTTGTTGGGTTCACGGACCTCTGGCTTACGGGCTGGATTGGGCGCCCCTGGGGCAATCGCAAAGTGCCGCTCAAAGTCTGGGGTCCAGAAGGGACCGACCAGATGATTGAGCATCTGCCCTTGGCCTTTGCTACTGATATTCGGGTACGTAGCCATAGCTATCCGCCGGAAGGGATTAAGCTCGAATCAACCGAAATTACTGAAGGATTCGTCTTTGAAAAAAATGGCGTGAAAATCTCGCCTTTTCTCGTAGATCATGGCGGCGAAAAGCTGGTGGCGCTTGGCTATAAAATTGAATTTGAAGGCCGGTCAGTCGTTCTGTCCGGCGATACACGGTTCAACGAGAATGTCATTAAGTATGGTGACGGCGCGGATGTTCTGATTCATGAGGTTGTGCATGGCATGACAGATAATATGGAACGGGCAAATCTGGAGCGGATCACCAATAATCATACGCTGCCTCAAGAGGCGGGAACTGTTTTTGCGAGGACGAACCCCCGGCTGGCTGTCTTTACCCATATTTTGTTGCTCGGAGATACGACGTCGGACGCCATTATTCCCGCAGCGCGAGAGACATATGACGGACCTTTGATCGTTGCAGAAGATTTGACGCAAATCGAAATCGGCGACGAGGTAACAGTTACGCAGTTTGAGCCGGAAGAGCAGGTGACGATTTAGCCCCAGCTGTCAGGTTTTGGCTCTTCGTTATTCGTTGCGTGATTTTCCAGAAAGTCGAGCGCGCCTTGAAGGATATAGGCAGCGGCCATCTTGTCGACATTCTCCGCCCGCTTAGCGCGCGACATATCCGCTTCAATCATGGTCTTGGTAACGGCAACCGTTGACAGACGCTCGTCCCAAAATGCCATCTCCATATCAAAATGTGCTTCGAGATTACGCGCAAATTGCCGAACCGACTGGCAGCGAGGTCCTTCGGTGCCGTCCATATTCACCGGCAAGCCTATGACCAGTCCGGCGACCTCGTGCTCAACACAAATATCGAGAAGCTGTAACGCCGTCTTGGAGAATTTTTTCAGGATCAGCGTTTCCATTGGTGTTGCCACCGTCCGGGAAATATCAGAAAGGGCTAATCCCACCGTTTTTTCGCCAATATCGAGCCCCAAAAGCCGCCGATTTGGCGGCAATAGCTCTGTGAAGTCTATAAGCTTGCGAACCGTCATGTCCGATGTTACCTTCCGCGCGCTCAAATAAGGGTGAATTTCGGGGGAAAGCTGCCGTTTTCAACCGAATAACCTCAGTGAAAGTGACACCCCTGAACCATAAGCTTTGAGACGAATACGCCATGTCGGTCGACAAATCCACCGTGGCTCGCATTGCGCAGCTAGCCCGGATTAAAGTTCCAGAAGAAGATCTCGATGCGCTTGCTGATGAATTATCCAAAATTGTTGGATGGGTCGAGCAGCTTGATGAGGTCGATACAGAGGGTGTTGCCCCCATGGCATCTACCGCTGAAGGTACAGTTTTACGCCAGCGCGAAGATGTCGTGACGGATGGTGACTGCCGCGATGACGTATTGGCCAACGCACCGGAAACAGCCAAGGGCTATTTCGTTGTGCCGAAGGTGATCGAATAATGGCAAATCTCACCGACCTTACGATTGCCGAAGCACAGGCTGGTCTTGCCAAGGGCGATTTCTCGTCCAAGGAGATCACCGAAGCGCACATTACGGCGATAGAAGTGGCTCGCGATCTGAACGCTTTTGTAACCGAAACGCCGGAACGGGCGCTGGCGGACGCGGAAGCATCAGATAAACGCCGCGCCGCAGGAAATGTTGGTGCGCTGGATGGGCTGCCGATTGCTATTAAGGACCTGTTCTGTACCAAGGGCGTTAAATCGACAGCATCGTCTCATATGCTTGATGGCTTTGTGCCGCCCTATGAATCAACGGTGACGTCCAAGATGGTTGAAGCGGGCATGGTGATGCTGGGCAAAACCAATCTCGATGAGTTCGCCATGGGCTCATCAAATGAAACGAGTTATTTCGGACCGGTGGTCAATCCGTGGAAACGGAATTCGGATGACCAACCTTTGGTCCCGGGTGGATCATCCGGTGGTTCAGCCGCTGCGGTGGCGGCACGGCTTTGTCTCGCGGCAACAGGAACCGATACCGGTGGCTCGATCCGGCAACCAGCTTCGTTCTGCGGCATTGTTGGTATGAAACCGACCTATGGGCGCTGCTCGCGCTGGGGCATTGTGGCCTTTGCATCTTCGCTGGACCAGGCCGGGCCGATGACGCGGACCGTTCGGGATTCGGCAATCTTGCTGCAATCGATGGTCGGATTTGATCCAAAAGATACGACATCTTCGGAGATGCCCGTGCCAGATTTCCAGGCAGTGCTTGGTCAGGATATCAAAGGATTGAAGATCGGGATTCCGAGTGAATATCGCGTTGAAGGTACTGACCCTGAAATTCTCGCTTTGTGGGATCAGGGTATTAAATGGCTTGAGGATGCCGGGGCAGAGGCCGTTGAGGTCAGCCTGCCGCGTACCAAATATGCATTACCAGCCTATTACATTATTGCTCCGGCGGAGGCCTCATCGAATCTCGCGCGCTATGACGGCATGCGATACGGGCTTCGCGCTGATGGTGACTCCTTGGCCGAAGTGTATGAAAACACCCGGGCTGAAGGATTTGGTGCAGAAGTACGCCGTCGTATCCTGATGGGGACTTATGTGCTGTCGGCTGGTTATTACGACGCTTATTACATCAAAGCTCAAAAAGTCCGGAAACTGATCGCAGATGAATTCTCTTCCGCCTTTGAAACAGTTGACGCGATCCTCACGCCAGCGGTGCCAAGTGCTGCTTTCGCTCATGGCGAAAAGAGTGATGATTTGTTGGGGATGTATCTGAATGATGTCATGACGGTCCCGGCCAGTCTCGCAGGGTTGCCGGGAATTTCTGTGCCAGCTGGTTTGTCTTCGGATGGACTCCCGCTGGGACTGCAACTCATTACCAAAGCGTTTGACGAGGAAACGCTCTTCCGCGTCGCAGATATTTTGGAACAATCGGCGGGTTTTACGGCTCGTCCCGGACAGAAGGTATAGTTCGGTCATGCGGTATCATTTTTGGTATGTCTTAATCCATATCGGCCTTGGTGTTGTCGGGTATCAGTATTTCACCTTCACCAATATCGGCGGTATTTACGCTTTTGGGGTGGCGCTGATTGTACAGGCCTATGCGGTCTTTGAAATCTATCGCGATGCCAATCCACGTTTTGAGGCGAGTTTGAAACAAGCTGAAAGCGTTAAGGCAGCAGAACAGATGAAGGTCGATTATCGAAAACGGCTGTCCCGTGTCTGGTTTATGCGATCCTGCATGTATGCGCTGTTGACGCTGCTTTCAACAATGGCGGTGCGTGGTGGTGTCGCGCCCGGACAGGGAGCGGGCTGATGACCAATAAGAATTTGATTAAAGGTCGCACCGGAGACTGGGAAGTCGTCATTGGGCTGGAAGTCCATGCCCAGGTAATTTCTAAGGCAAAACTGTTTTCAGGGGCAGATACGTCGTTTGGCGCGGAACCCAACGAACATGTATCTCTTGTTGATGCAGCCATGCCCGGCATGCTGCCGGTTATCAATAAGGTGGCGATTGAGCAGGCGGTACGGACCGGCCTTGGTATCAAGGCACAGATCAATCGGTTCTCGGTATTTGACCGAAAAAACTATTTCTATCCTGATTTGCCACAGGGTTATCAGATTTCGCAGTTCAGTGACCCTATCGTTGGCAAAGGTGAAATCATTATCGATATGGAAGATGGTGACAGTCGAAGCGTTGGTATCACCCGTATTCATCTTGAACAGGACGCCGGAAAAAGTGTCCATGACATGGACCCCAGTAGCACTTATGTCGATCTCAACCGGTCGGGTGTTACCTTGATGGAAATTGTTTCGGAGCCTGACCTGCGCTCGGCTGAAGAAGCGGCGGCCTATCTCACCAAGCTGCGGGCGATCCTGCGCTATCTTGGCACCTGCGATGGTAATATGGAGCAGGGCAGTATGCGCTGTGACGCCAACGTATCGGTCCGCAAGCCAGGTGACGAGCTTGGCACGCGCTGTGAGATTAAAAATGTGAACTCCATCCGTTTCGCGGCGCAGGCAATCGAGTATGAAGCACGCCGCCAGATCGAGGTGATCGAAGAGGGTGGCACGATTGAACAGCAAACGCGGCTGTTTGATGCCAATAAGGGCGTGACGCGGTCAATGCGGTCCAAGGAAGAGGCTCATGATTATCGCTATTTCCCTGACCCGGATTTGTTGCCAGTGAACCTGTCTGAAGAATTCATCGAAGAAATTCGCAGCACTCTGCCAGAACTCCCCGATGACAAGAAGCAACGTTTTGTCGATGAGCTTGGCTTGTCTGGCTATGATGCCGACGTGCTGGTCGCCGAACGGGCCATCGCCGAATATTTCGAAGAGGCGGCCGAGGGACAGGATGCCAAAACCGTGGCGAACTGGGTAACCAGTGATCTGTTTGGCTATCTCAATAAAGAAGATTTGGAGATCTCTGACTCACCGGTCGCCGCGAAACAGCTTGGCGCGCTGGTCGGGTTGATTTCAGATGGCACGATTTCCGGCCGTATTGCCCGTGATGTGTTCGCCGAAATGTGCGCGACGGGCAAAGACCCGGCGGTCGTCGTCGAAGAAAAAGGCCTGAAACAGGTTTCGGATACGGGCGAACTGGAATCCATCGTCGATGAGGCCATTGCCAAAGGCGCTGCCCAGGTCGAGCAGTATAAATCCGGCAATGAGAAAATTATCGGCTGGTTTGTCGGGCAGGTCATGCAAGCGACCAAAGGCCAGGCCAACCCTCAGATGGTCAATGAGATATTGCGCAAAAAGCTCAGCGAGTAGAGCCGCTTCTATTTCTTCGGCTTTTCACCGGTAACCTCATCGAATAACCGCCGCACAGCGCGTCCGGCAAAGCGGGCTGGTTCTTCGGTTGGTTTGGTCTCGGCGGCGATCTTCTTGATATCGTCACGCGTATTTTCCAGCCGCGGTTTTGTCGCTGACCATGCGGCTTCGGCACGCGGTTTAATCTCTTCGCGATAGGTCTCGGCGGCTTTTTGCTGCACCCGCTCATCACTTGCGATACGGCGAGCAGCATTGAACAGAAGATTGCGAAGTATCGGCATGATATCGGCAGTCTACTCCTCTTTGGGATGTGATGCCGGAAAAACTTTCCGCTACATGCCCATTGAGTTCAACCTCTCTCAGGACCATCATAACCGCAACGCGGTTTTGATGACTGCACATATTTACAGGAACGAATGCGATGATTGATCTCTATAGCTGGGGCACGCCCAACGGCCATAAAATCCACATCATGCTGGAGGAAACCGGGCTGGAATATGCCGTTCACCCAATCAACATCCGGGCCGGTGATCAATTCAAAGAAGAATTTCTGGTGTTTAGTCCCAATAACCGGATTCCGGCGATGATCGACCGTGATGGCGCCGGCGGCAACGAGATATCGGTCTTCGAAAGCGGCGCGATGCTGATCTATCTCGCTGACAAAACCGGCCAGTTCATGCCGTCACAGGCGGAAGACCCGGTCGGCCATTATGACGTTCTGCAATGGCTGATGTTCCAGATGGGCGGCGTTGGCCCGATGTTTGGCCAAGCGGGGCATTTCCGCAATTACGCCCGCGAACGGGCAACCGATGAAGAATTGCAATACGGCATCGATCGTTATACCAACGAATGTCACCGGCTCTATGGCGTCCTCGAGAGGCAGCTCGCAAAGCGCGACTACCTGGCAGGCGAATATTCTATCGCTGATATGGCCGTCTGGCCGTGGTGTCGTACCCCCGAACGGCGCGGTGTTGATCATGCGGACTTCCCCAACGTGACGCGCTGGTTTGAAGCCATTGATGCGCGACCGGCGGTCCAGAAGGCTGTTCAGGTGCTCGATGCAGAATCCCAACGCCCGGCTGTGCATGATGACAAGGCGTGGTCGATTATGTTTGGCGATAAGCAATTCGAGAAGAAATAAGCACATCGCCCAAACCGGACCAAAAGGAAGAAAATGTCTAATCGTAGGATCGCCGTCATTGCCGGGGATGGTATTGGCAAGGAAGTCATGCCGGAGGGCATCCGCGCCGTCGAAGCCGCCTGTTCGAAATTCGGCATTTCGCTGGATTGGACGGAACTGCCATGGGATTGCGCGGATTATGCGAGCACAGGCCGTATCATGCCAGAAGACGGTATCGAGCAGCTGTCGGGATATGACGCCATTTTCCTCGGCGCGGTCGGCTGGCCCGGTGTGCCGGACCATGTTTCCCTGTGGGATATGCTGATTCCGATCCGGCGCGAGTTTCACCAATATGTGAATCTGCGCCCGGTGCGGCTACTGGAAGGGGTGAGGTCGCCCCTGGCGGACCGCGCACCGGAAGATATTGATTTCTATGTCGTGCGCGAAAATGTCGAGGGTGAATATTCGACCATTGGTGGGCGGCTCTATGAAGGCGGTGAAGACGAGCTGGCGGTCCAGCAGGCGGTGTTCACCCGCAAGGGCTGTGACCGGATCATGCGTTTCGCCTTTGAACTGGCCAAAAAGCGGGCGGCAAAGAAAGTCACGTCGGCGACCAAATCAAACGGCATCATCCATTCCATGCCCTATTGGGATGAACGGTTTGCCGCAATGGCAACACATTATCCAGATATTGAAACCGACCAGTATCATATTGATATTCTGACCGCGAACTTTGTCCTGCATCCGGACTGGTTTGATGTTGTCGTCGGTTCAAATTTGTTTGGCGATATACTGTCCGACCTGGGCCCGGCCATCGCGGGGTCTATCGGGCTCGCGCCCTCGGCCAATATCAATCCGGAGAAAGATCATCCATCGATGTTTGAGCCGGTGCACGGTTCTGCGCCGGACATTGCTGGCAAAGGCATCGCCAACCCTATCGCGCAGATATGGTCAGGGGCCATGATGTTGGAACATCTGGGGGAGGATGAAGCGGCTGCTGCCATCGTAACTGCGATTGAAGATTTGCTGCGGAACGACGGACCAAAGACCGGCGATCTCGGCGGCAAGGCCACGACCATTGAGGTTGGCAAAGCCATCGCTGACGCGATCTGAACCTTGGTCTAGGCCGTAATAGCCAAGCCGCCTTCCTTGGCGTCGATCAGGATGATAGCGAGGCGACAGGTTTTGTCGCTACGATTCCACCAAGCGTGGTTGGTGCCTTGCTGGATCATGATGTCACCCTTGTTTAGATGGGTTTCGGCACCATCATCGAGTTCCATATCAATCTCCCCGTCCAAAACGACAATGATATCGACAGTGTCAGTGCGGTGCATTCGACCAGGCATGCCAGCAGGATAATCATTGATGGTGAAACGCGATCCATTGCGCGGCGGCTGTGTACCAAGGGCACGGGCACCGTAATCCTCATCGGTCCAGACCTCTGCCGGGCATTCATCGGTCGACCATATCAATGTGGCGACCATACCGCGCCCGGACCATTTATGGTTGCTGGCTGTGCCTTCCATGGCGACGACGGATTTGCCGTCTTCGTTGTTCCTTGTGACGACACGGCGCAGCGGCGGATCGGGTAGGTCACCGGTGCCGTCATGCGGCTTCATACGCGGTGGTGAAACGTCACCAGCACCGGGCTGCTTCTTGGCATCCAGCATGACGAAGGCGAGGCGGCAGGTTTCTGTGCCACGATTGATCCAGGCATGGCTGGTCGCCTGCTGGACCATCAGATCACCGGCTTTAAGATGCGTTACCGCACCATCATCGAGTTCCATATCGATTTCACCCGACAGGCACATCACATAATCGAGCGTATCCGTTCGGTGCATTTCACGCGGGTTACCGGGGAGAAAATCAATATAGCAAATATTAGTGCCACGCGGTGGCGGTTGGCGGTCGACCTTGCGGGCGCCGTAATCCTCGTCTGACCATATCTCAATCGGCATTTCGTCCGCCGACCAGATCAGTGAATTGATAACGCCTTCACGTCCTTTGTGGTTGGAGGCAAAATCGTCAATCGTGACGATCGCCTTGGTGTCTTTGTCATGGCCGGTAATAATGCGCCGGATTGGCGGGGTGGGTGACGGTATGTTGCTCATGATTTCTCTGTCTCGTGCTGATTATTTGCTTTTGCGTTTCGGCAGAATACGCGTTTCGCCAATTTTCATCACCCACAGGTTTTTGTCTGCAATACCGAGGAATTTGCCGCCGGCCCGAAAACGACTTATGGCCTGTACGGGAGTATCGTCGCCGAGCTGTACTGTTCCCCAATGCATGGCGAGGTGGGTTTCGGCACGAAGGTCATGGCCAATCTTTAGACAATCTTCCGGCACACAATGTGCACCATGCATCACGACACGGGGAAGGAATGCGCCGACAGAAAGCAGCGCGATATCAAACCCGCCATGGCGCTTCGCGATATCGGTGTACACCGGGCCGTATTCGGCATCACCGCCAAAATAGACTCGCGCGCCGCTTTTGCCTTCGATCGCCCAACCAGCCCATAACGTGTCGTTGGTCGCAAACAGGGATCGCTTGGACCAGTGAATGACCGGCAAGGCGGTAAAAATCATGTCCTTCGATGTAGTCGACTTTTCCCAGTCTAATTCGATGATTTTGCCATAGCCGCGTTCACGAAAATATTTGCCAAGACCCAGCGGCACCAAGGCGGTTATGCGGTGCCGGTTAGGCAGGGTCTCGATGGTCGGTAGATCAAGATGGTCGAAATGGCTATGAGATATCACGACAAAATCAATGGGTGGCAATTCGTTTATGGTCAGCGCTGGTGGGACATAGCGTTTCGGCCCAAGGGGGCTGATAGGGGATGCATGGCTAGTCAACCATGGGTCGGTCAGGATGGTTTTACCGTCAATGCGCAGCAGCGCCGTCATATGACCGAGCCAGGTCACTGTATTCTTTCCGGCGGTAGATTTTAGTCCCGCCAGCACCTGGGCTTTTGGCAGTGAATGGTTAGGCGGTAAATCCGGCTTTTCGGTAGCGCCCGCGAATGCGGCAAATTTGCCCAACAACCAGGGCAGGCGGTCTGTCCAGCTATTGCGTTCCGGACTGCCAGGAGGATTTCGATAGCCTTCTGTTGTGTGATGCCACGGCTTTCCAGCTATCTGTTGTGGTTTGCCGCATCCGGCAAGGAGTAGAAGCGATGCTGATATTACACATACAGCCACTGTGTTTAGAGTTCGCATCGAGTTTCTAACCTTTCCCACTCTGACATCGCACAGTAAATATGGTAATCTGTGTTAAAATCAATGCGGGAGAACTTGCTGGGGGTCTTCATGGCGACAGTAATGGATAATATGACGGTGAAACCGCTGTCAGAGGCGTTGGGTGCAGAAATTTCAGGCATTAACGCTGCAGAACTGGATGATGCGACATTTGAAAAGCTGCGTGATGTGTTCCACGAGAATCTGGTTGTTGTTGTTAAAAACCAGGACCTGACGCCCGCGCAACAGACAGAGTTTGCACGCCGGTTTGGTGAAATTCAGTATCATATCTCACCGGAATATCTGATGAAGGATCAGCCCGAAGTTATGATCCTGTCTAATGAGAAAGAGGATGGAAAATTCATTGGCCTCCCTGATGGTGGTAGCGAATGGCATTCCGACCATTCCTATGTCGATCAGCCAACTGGTTACACCATGCTGCAGGCGATCAAGGTGCCTAAAGATGGTGGCGATACCGAATGGACCAACATGGTCCGTGCCTATGAGACGCTGTCCGATGATATGAAATCGCGGCTCGAAGGGTTGATCGGTATTCACAGTTTCAATCGCATGAAAAACCAGCGCCTGTCGGTGCCGGTTCGGCATATGAACGACCCGGATTATTACAAACGCTCTCCGCCGGATGCCTTTCATCCGATTGTTCGAACTCATCCGCATACCGGAAAAAAAGCGCTCTATATTTCGCCGCGCTTTACCATCGGGATCAAGGATTTGGATGACGCTGAGGCCCAGCCTCTACTGGATGAATTGTTTGCACATATTCAGAATCGCGATTTTATCTATCATCACCGCTGGACAGTCGGCGACCTGCTGATGTGGGACAACCGGGCGACGATCCATCTTGCCTTGCTTGGGGTACCGGAAGGCCAGGCACGCCGGATGCACCGCACGACGGTTTTGGGCGAGATTCCTTTTTAGGCAGGCTCCGAGCGCGTTGAGCTATTCTTTCTTGAAACTCGGCGAAAACAGGACCCAGAGAGACAGGGTGCCAAGCGCGACAACACCACCAATGCCGACAATGTAAAACGCATTCGCCAGTCCGCCGACAATTTCCATATCGGCCAACGCACCCATGCCGGGGGGCACCAGTAATCCGCCAAAGCGATTGAACGAAATTCGGAGTGCCGTGACCCGGCCCTGCAGGTGCGGTGCAACATTCCGCGACAGGATGATCATCATTAGTGGCAGGTTCAGCCCCTGGGCGAAGCCGCGGACACAGATCCCGCCGAGCAGAGCCATGAACAGCAGAGTCGAGAAGGTCGTACCGAACATCGGCGTGATGGCGATAGCAACGACGGAAATTGTCACCATCAGGATCAGGAGCCAATGCGCCGAATAGCGTTTCATCAGCGGCCCCGTGCACAGGGCGGCGATGGCCGATGCCCCATTCGCGGCGCCGATAAGCCAGCCGATAGTGCTGCCCTGAATACCAACATGTTCGCTGAGCCAAACGACATAGAATGAACTTTGGACGCCAGAGCCGGTTTGGCGCATTACGGTGACCATGATGACCATGGCAACGGCCGGGATCAGCAGCAGTCGCAGTGTTTGGCCGTAGCTTGATTGTTTTTCCGGCGTAACATCCTCGGCGAGCGCGTCGTCTGCTTTTTCCGCATCGTCGCGTGACCCCTGCGTGGCGGCGCGGGTATCGGGTAGAAACGATGCGGCGATCATGCCGCCAACAACCCATGCGGCGAGAAAACCAAACCCACCCCAGGGGCCCCAGAAATCCCAGGCATACCCAATAGCAGGCGGGCCGAGGAAGCCACCTATGCGCGCGACAAAGGTCATACGCCCGGCATAGACCGGGTGGCCTTTCATCAACTGGCCAACGAGTGTCTGACTACCAATCCAGGCGGTGGCTTCTGACCAGCCGGAAATCATCTGGATGAAGATGATGGAGAGGATGAGCGCGATCCCTGGATTCTGCAGGCTTGATCCGATGGGAATATCGAACATTAATGAGACGGAGGGATAGGCAAGGGCAGAGAGAACCCCGGCGACACCAAAGGCAATGATCACCCGCTTGGTGCCGAAATTATCCATCAGCGTTCCGGAATAGACTGACATGGTGACGGTCAGGAACTGACGCGAGGCGAGGATGACCCCAACAAGGAGCGCGAGATTCTTGTCGATCAGCGCGACGACGAGCAGCGCAACAATGGTCGATGCCATGGATTGCACCGTGCCATTGAAAAACGCGGTGCTATAGACCGCGGATTGCATGCTGATCGAATAGGTTGGGTGTTGATCGGTGGCCATCTAGAAGGTGAAACACTCTATAAATTTTGGACGCCGCCAATGGTACCACTTCGATTGTGGTTAGCGCCAACCCGGCAGGGTCGAATATTTGACTTATTTTTTGCTGGAAAAAGAAGGCGAGCGCAGCATCCAGATCGAGATAAAGACGAGGCCGATCAGGCCAATGCCACCGATTACATAGAAGCTGATCTCAAGCCCGAAAATCTGGGCAATAGCCCCCATAACGAGCGGAATAACGGCGGAAGTCAGGCGATTTACGGTGATCCGCAGCGCAACAATTTTACCCTGTTCGTGGGCCGCAACTGCCTGCATGCCGATGGACATCATCAGCGGCATGTTGAAACCCTGGGCCAGGCCTCGGAAGCAGATCACCCCGAACAGGATAAAATAGATTTTTCCGACACCCGGTACAGTGATGTAGTCCGCGCCCAACATCGGGGTAATGGCTATCGTTACCACCGAAATCGCAATCGTGAGAACCAGCAGCCAGTGCGCCGCAATCCATCGAGTCGCGGCTCCCACAGACAGGGACGTGCTCGCCGACAGAATATGGCTACACCCGACCATAAACCCGATATCAGCCGCCGTGATGCCGAGTTGGTTCAGCCATACAGGGTAGAAGGAAAGCTGCATCCCTGAGCCGGTCTGGCGCATGAATGTTACGGCAACGACGAGGGCGACCGAAGCGATGGTAATCATCCGGAAGGTCGCGACATAGTCAGACCAGCGCGGCATGATCTCATTAAAACGAAACGCACCAGCGGCCTCAGATCTTGGTTCCTCGCGCACTGGGACTAGCCAGCCTGCCAACCAGCCCAGGGCAATCCAGCCGGCGATGCTGAAGAACCCAATCGTGGGTCCAAATTGATGCCACGCGACACCGCACAGCCAGGGGCCAAGAAAACCGCCAAGACGCAGCGCAAAACTCAAGCGCCCGGTATAGGTGGCATGACCTTTCAGGGCGGTACCAACCAGTGTTTGACTGCCAACCCAACCCAGTGATTCCGCCAAGCCACTCAACATTTGCAGGGCGATGACCGCCGACACAAAGGGAAAAAACGGGAAGGCCGCCATACTGATAATGCCGATGGCGCCAAACACCAGCATCACCCGCCGCGCGCCAAACCGGTCCATCAACGCACCGCCATGAATGGCGAGCAGGACCGGCAACACCTGGCGTGAAGCCACGATGAGACCGATCAAAAAAGCCTGATCTTCGCCGACCACAATCAAGGCCCAAAGCGGGATAAGGATGCCCGTCAGGAAATAGACATTGCCGTTAAAGAACCCGCTGGCATAAATCGGCAGCTGCAGCCGCCAGGGGTAGGTTTCCGGCAAAGTTTGGGGTTTCAGATCGGCCATTGTCTGGATGTATGCCTAACGACGGAAAGACCAGTAGAATGATCCTCGTCGTTTCGGTTCGCAAGGGATGACCCCAACATTGCGGGGGCAACAAAGTGCGGCCTTTCCCTTTCTTTGGGCAGGTTTCAGCCGTAGCCTGCGGCAATGAACGCTTTACCTGAACTCTACTCCTGATGATTACTAACCTACCTGATCCCGTGCGCGGGGCCCTGTGGATGATGGGCTCGATGGCATCATGGGCCTGTATGGCAGCCGTCGCGCGCTATTTTACGGGCGAAATCCACACTTTCGAGATTGTGTTTTTCCGCAGCCTGTTTGGTGGCATTTTCCTGCTACCCTGGTTGTTCAAGGTTGGGCTCGGTGGTCTAAAAACCCAGCGTGTCGGCATGCATCTGGTGCGTGGGTTTACAGGTCTGGCGGTGATCTATCTGCTGTTTTCGGCGGTGGCCGTCGCGACGTTGGGGGAGGTCGCAGCCATCATGTCGACCCGGCCGATGGTGGCCTCGCTCGCGGCGATCATCATCCTCCATGAAGCGGCCCATGGCCGTCGCTGGGCGGCGACGATTGTCGGGTTTATTGGTGCATTGCTGATTATTCGCCCTGGAATGGGAGAGATGTCGACCGGTGCGCTTTATGCGTTCGCGGCGGTTATCCTGATGGCGGCACTGACGATCATCATGAAATCACTGGCGCGGACCGAGAAACCAGACACCATCGTTGTCTGGCAGATGATGGTGTTTACCCCCTGTGCGCTGATCCCGGCGATACTGGTCTGGAAGACGCCCGATCTATGGCAGTTCTTGTTGCTGGCCTCGACTGGCCTGTTTGGCACTATGACGCAAAGATGTCTGACGCGCGCCTATGCGGCGGCGGATGCCACGGTGATCATGCCATTTGATTTTACCAGGTTGGTGTTTTCCGCCATTCTTGGGTTTATTCTGTTTCAGGAATTTCCCGATATCTGGGTCTGGGCTGGCGGGCTGCTCATCCTGATCGGGGTGTTGTGGATGGCCCGGCAGGAAGCAAAGGCGGCAACCAACTCGGATCAAGAACCTACCAAACAATGAGACGGCGATGATTACACTCTACAGCAAGGCGACATCGAATGGCCGGAAGGCCTCTATCATGCTTGAGGAATCCGGGCTGGAATACAACGTGCGACCGATGGCGCTGGAAAAGAAAGAGCAAAAGGAAGACTGGTATCTGAAGATCAACCCCAATGGCCGGGTGCCCTGTATCGCCGATGATGACGGGCCGGGTGGTGAGACTGTTTCAGTCTTTGAATCCGGGGCGATCCTGCAATATCTCGCTGAAAAATCTGGCAAATTTTTACCGAAAGACGGGGCAGGGCGGGTTGAGGTACTCAACTGGTTATATTTCGCTGCCGGGCATATCACCCATACCGGGCTGTGTGTTCACTGGCAGGTCCGCAATCGTGATGCCGGAAAGGAACATGCGCATCTCGATATGTGGCAGGAAGAGAATAACCGGGTTTATGGCGTTCTGGATCGTGGCCTTGAAGGACGTGACTATCTTGCCGGTGATATTTCAATCGCCGATTTTGCCGCCTATCCGTGGATTTATCGCTACGACATGCAGGAGATTGACCTGGACAACTATCCCAACGTCCGAGCCTGGTTGAAACGGGTTGGCGACCGGCCCGCCGTTATCCGCGGGCTTCAGATTCCGCCGCGCGATGATGATTTCTAGGGATATTTAGCCCCCACAGACAATCCATTGGCGCGGATAGGTATTCAGCCGTTCGCAGCCGGTTTTGGTGACGATCACGGTTTCGCCGAATTGCAGCCCCATTCTTTCATCCAATGTCATGACATTTGGCTGGATGGTGATCGCCATATTCTCCCGGAAGGTGATTTCCGGACTTTCATGCCGTTTGGTTTTACGTGTCTGAATAATCGGTGGTGACTGGTTCACACCATGCAGCAAGTCATCAAGGATCGTATAGCCAAGGTCGTGAATAACATCGGCTGCGATTTCAACATCGGTTGTCGTCGCACCGTCTTTCAACGTGTTTTCAATGGCGAGATAACATTCGACGGCGGCCTCATGCATCTTCGACCATTCATCGGTTGGCTCGCCAAGTGAGAAGGTGCGGTGGATCTGGCCGCTATAGCCCCACCAAGCACCAGAAATTTCGGTGATCAGGCAATCGCCATTCTGGAGTTTCCGACCCGAATGAAATTGCGAGGGCACCGGGAAGTCAGGATCGGTCATCGACATTGATGTCATGAAATGAATGCCGGCATAGCCGCCTTCTTCGAGATAGGCGCTTTCGATCAACAGCGGAATTTCGTCCTCACGCATGCCGGGCTTAAGGCCTGCGGCAACAGCGGCGATTGATTTGTCGGTCAGCTCCGACGCTTTTTTGAGTCGTGCAATTTCTTCCGGTCGCTTGATTGTTCGCATCATGCGAAAGCCGTTACTGGCATCGCTGAATGTGGCGTTGGGATGATCTTCGGTAAACCGCAGATAGTGGCGATAAGGGATAGAGCCAACCAGCCCGATCTTCTTTCCGGAAAGACCGCGCTGACCCATAGCTTCCGAGACTGTTGCCGCCGTGTTGGCTCCTGCCCAGCGGACGTCATCTATAACCGAAAGAACGCGTGCCATCGGTACATGATTGAACAGCTGATTGATGACCACCGGTGCTTCATCTTTTTGGAACAGCACATAGGCTTCGCGACCACCAGGCCAGTCAGTTAGCCAGTAGATATCGGTGTTGAACTGTCCGGCGCCAAAGAACAGCATGGCATCTATGTCGTTTTCGTCGATCAAGCTCATGACACGTTCGTGGCGGCTGGCCATTTCGGCGTCGGAAAATCTGGGAAATTGGGATGCGTCACGCATGGCGTGCTCCTTGGCAGCTATAGGAAACAGTAGCGTAGCGCCAAGCCGTGTCCCCGCAAAGGGTGTCTGCTTGTGCGCCGAGAGCTCTTGCGCCACACTCCGCCGCTCATCGGAAGAAAACGAGCTAAAACTCCATGATCGATCTATACACCACCAGTACACCGAATGGCCGCAAAGTCTCCATTTTGCTGGAGGAATGCGGGTTTGAGTACACCACCCATGTAATCAATATCCAGACGGGTGAACAGCGCGACCCTAAATTCCGGGCGATAAACCCCAATATGAAAA
>CALIBP010000065.1 GCA_938048165.1 uncultured Alphaproteobacteria bacterium
CGTTGGCTGACTTCTTATCGGTAGACACACCCAGTGTCTGGAACACATCTGCCAACTCAGTAGCAGCGGTGAAAGTGTGGACATTGTCCTGCATTTTAATTCTCCTTTTTTAAGTGGCCGATTTGGCCGTTGAGTTAATCAAGAGACCGTCTCTTGATGATTTAAAGATAACAGCCTATTGCCGCAGAAAACGCGGTATATAAAATGTAGGAGAACCAAGGCGCCTGGAGGGTCGGTCAATGGCATTAGATAAAAGATTGATAAATACCTGCTTCAGACGTAACGGGTCTGCTCTCAGCGTGGGGAGAGGTGAACCAATTCCTTGCAGGGAAATCTTGCCTTCCTCTGCTTTGAGGCGGATGATATGCCTTAACGTGATCTGTACCCACTTCAGCAATGGCCAAGAGATCGAAAAAATGATTGAAAACTGCAACTTCCACCCGACGCTGTTTACCTACATCGCCAAGCGCGACGACCTGGAAGCCCGCAAAACCACCGGCTCGACGGTCCTGATCCCCTGATATGAAGATCGCGGAGACCCTGAAAAAAATTGGCTCGGTAGGGCACCGCAAGGTGTCTATCCCGAAGTGGCGAAACCTCGTCACGGATTTCGTCGACGAGGGCCGGCGCAAAAATATCATTCACATCGTCTTCGACGCCGACATCGACGCCTTTATGAAGCTCAAGGCGCAGGCCCGAAAGGACGCCAGCGCCTGCCCCTCGGTCACCACTTACGTGTCGTGCTGTTTCGCTCAAGCCATCGGCGAACAGCCGGAAATTCAGACTTATCGTGGCGGGTTCGGTCGCAAGCTCGTGATCTTCGATGACGTCGATGTGGTTTTTACTGTCGAAAAGACGATCGAGGGACAGGAGATGCCCTGGACCCATACCATCCGCGCCTGCAACGAGAAATCGCCAATCGAAGTGAACGACATCCTCAAACGCGTCAAATCCGAGCCCGTAGAGGGAACACAGCGTTGGCGTTTCGTTTCATGGGTGATGCGACAGCCCCGTTTCATTCGGCGCCTACTGTGGGTCTTGCCGAGGCACAATCCGTTTTTCATGAAATACGTGGTCGGTACGGTGGCCGTCACATCGGTCGGCATGTTTTCAGAGGGCAATCTTGCACTTGTTCCCATATCGCCCCTGACGCTTACGCTCGCCATCGGCGCCATCGGTAAAAAGCCCGTCCATGAAGATGGCACGTGGGTGAAGCGGGAAGATATTACCCTTACGCTCTGTGCCGACCACGATGTCGTCGACGGCGCGCCGCTCGCGCGCTTTGCCGAGGCGTTCAAGGCAAAACTCGCCGATCCCGTTGGCGTGCTTTCCCGGGGTGACGCCTAGGCTTTGGCCGGAGCTTGTTTCTCGTCGCCTGCCGCGTCGGTCGAGATACCGAAACCAGGGTAGCATTCTTTCCATTCCGAAATAAGCGCCGAATTATCGTGTTCCCAGGGATGGAACGACGGGCGGTAATAGGAAAAATAGAGGCCCGGCTGCACGGCTTCGATGATGAGCGCCCACAGCTGGCGCATGACCGTGCTATCGAGTGTAGGGTGCGCCTTAAGGGGAATAAGGTGCACAATCTCGTCATATTCGGGTGGTGGCGGCAGAGGGTAGGGCTGATGGTTCTTCGCTGTCTTTGCTTTTTGCTCAAACCCCTCTGCGGGAATTTGGTTGCTGCGCGTGTAACGCCGACGCCCGCGGTTGATCAAAAGAGTCATCACCAGAAGTTTCGGCACAATAAGGGCCGTGACCAAGACCATGACGAAGACACGGTGCAGGTAGCTGAGAACACCCTTGCCGAACACGTGCTGGTAAACGTCGAAACAAACCGCTTTATGCTCCGTCTCCTCCACCGCGTGCCAGCCCCACAAGGCCCCATAGGTCGGATCGGACAGAAACATAAAGAGCTTCATATTGGTCAGCAGATAGTTCGCCAGCATGGCCGTAAAATGTTCGTATGCACATGTGACTGCGAGCCGCGTGGGGGCCGGCAATAGGCCAAATAGGCCAAACGTAAAGGCGGAAATTTTCGCGAGGCGTTTGCCGTGGGGGTGCGTCTGGTCCAACAACTCGTTACCGCGCACATGCATCTTCGTGTGCATTGCTTCTTGATAGGCGAAGTCCTTGAGCTGTTGTAGCAACTCAGGATCGCTTATGCGGTCGCGGTAAGCCATGGCGGAATCGACGAAAAAAGTTTCCGCAACGGGAAAGTCATAAGAGAACGCATCGAGGAAATCTTCATAATAGGCCTGCCGTCGCGACCACCGTCCTTCCCCATTGAGATTAAACGACAAATTCAAGCGTCTGCGGATGATCGGAGGTGCCTTGCCATCCATAATTACACCTTAGCCCCTAAACCTAAGTATTCATCGAGTCGAAGAAATCACTGTTGTTCTTGGAGTGCTTCATCTTATCGAGCAGGAAGTCCATCGCATCGGTCACGCCCATCGGCATCAGGATGCGGCGCAGCACCCACATCTTGGCCATGGTGCCCTTGTCGACCAACAGCTCTTCCTTATAACCTAATCAAGAATGCTCAGTGTAAGACGTTATTTGCAAACTAAGCAAGAAACAGAATAATGTCTGCTTTTGGCTATAAGCGGACTATTTTGATGGTGCTGTGCTATGTCCGCTTTTGTGTAGTAAACGGACACCCTTGTGGTGCCGGCACCCTTAGAGTCCGTCCGAAAAGTTCAAGTCAATCGTTCCGACACGGTAATTTAAAAAACCAGTGTTTTTAAGCCGTTAATTTTGACTTATCGACCTTTCCGGTGGCGCCTTTTGGAAGATCGGGCACGAATTTCACAATACGCGGATATTTGTAAGCCGCCATTTGAGCCTTACAGAACTCGATAATATCCTGAGCCGTAGCGCTTGATACGGCTTTTAGAACGATAAACGCACAAATTTCTTCGCCCAAGTCCCTGTCGGGAACAGAAATCACTGCTGCTTCACCTACGTCCGGATGCGCGTTCAAAACGGTCTCTACTTCGCCAGCAGCAACCGTGTACCCACCGCGCAAAATTACTTCTTTCTTGCGGCCAACGATGCTCACGAGACCTGTCGGGCTGATCGTCGCCAAATCTCCTGTCTTGAACCAGCCATCCTCCATAACCGCTTCAGTCTCGTCAGCACGATCAAGGTATTCGGTCATACAAGAGTTGCTTTTGATCCAGAGTTCGCCAGTTTGCTCACCATCCAGACTGTTGCCATCATCATCCACGATCTTGAGGGAAACCCCCTTTGCGGCATGACCGATCGATTGTGGTGTTTCCTCAGTGTCTAATGGCGAATAACAAACCGGGCGAAACAGCTCGCTCATACCATAACCACGGACGATCTTCACGCCGGTCCTCTCGCGCCAGCTTTCCGCAAGCTCCCAGGGACAAGGTGCAGCACCGCTCGTCGTAAAACGGAGGCTTGCCAGCGCATCCCGATCTACCTCTCCCGCATCCAACATCCGCCGAAACATTGTCGCGACCCCACAGAAGATCGTCGCTTGGCTGCTCTTGATTGCTGAGAACACTTCATCAACGCCAAACCGGGGAAGAACCACAGTTCGGGCACCTTTCATCAAGGGTGCCATTACGGTGCCAAACAATCCGTAGGAGTGTGCCAGTGGCAAAACAGAGAGAACGATATCGTCTTCTTCAATTGCGAGAGAGGACTCGCACCACATATCAAGCCCAACGGAGACAGAACGATGTGACAGGACAGCCCCTTTAGGAACTCCGGTGCTACCCGAAGTAAATAGAATTATGGCTGGATCTTCGGCATCAACCTCAACAGCTGAAAATTGTTCATTACCCTCCGGAATGCGATCCAGAACCATTGCCGGATTAAGCAATGATAAAACCTGATCCCGTTCTTCGGTTTTCAAGCGTGCATTGAAAGGCGTAATGACACATCCGGCTTTAAGCCCACCAAAGACGCCAATAATTGTATCCACGGGGTCATCGAAACAGATGGCCAGCCGTTGACCCGGCAAAATACCTGCGTTTTGAAGAAAAGCAGCTACCGCACCCGCCTTTAGATCAAGCTCACGCCAAGTGTAGCGACGCTGACCTCCGACAAGAACGGTTTTTTCAGCATAGGTTGCTGCAGCAGCATCAAAGCTCGATGCAATATTTGCTGTCATTCTGTTAGGACAATATCGATTTCACGTCGACGCCATCCCAGACCGCTTCAGGGAAACGATGGCGGGGCGTAAATTCACTCAGGAGAGGTTTCGCAGTTGCGTCCATTCCCCACTTCGCCGTAAAGCCGTCATCGCCTGCCGTTGACGGGTCCAGATCAGATCCACGTGCATTGCTGATAAGCACCATGTCACGATCTGGCTGACATCTCGTTGCCAGCGCCCAGTTGACCTGTCGTTCATCATAGATATCGACGTCCTTGTCTACAACAACAACGCGCTTAATGTAGAGATCGGCCCCCAGCACGGCCATGATTGCATTCTTGCCCTGTCCTTTGAGGCGCTGTTCTATCGAGACATAGCACGTGAACGGGCTCGGAACTCGTACGGCTTTAACCGACGGCACCATGGAACGAACCGCCCGGAAAAGATTCGCTTCCATTGGAATCGTCGACAACAACATGTGGTCAAGATGGCCGACATTCATGTCATAGAAATAAGCACCTTTACGGTGGGTAATCGCTTTGACCTTAACGACTTCACGTTCCCGAGCGCCCAAGCTGTAGCCGGTAAATTCTCCGAAGGGCCCTTCATCCACGGTCGCTCCCGGGAGTATCTCGGCTTCGATGATTAATTCGGCATGGGCTGGTACGGAAAGATCAATTGTCTCGCAACGAACCATCTCAAGAGGTTCTTCGAACAGCCCGCCCATGATATGGGTTTCATCCTCATCGACAGAACCAATAGAGAGGGCGCCGAGAGCAATCGCCGGATGCACACCGATGGCAAACGCAACAGGAAGTGCCTCGCCCTTCGCTTCCGCCATCTTGTGGAACTCCCACAAATGTTTGCCGAGCGTAAGGTGGATGGAGGTTGTGTCTTTTCCGGTGATCATGAGCCGGTTGTAAGCACAGTTATAGATGCCGGTTTCCGGGTCCTTGGCGAATGAAATAGCCGCCGTGATATAGGGACCACCATCATCGCCATGATGCACGATCTGAGGCAGGGCCTGCATATCAACATCGGCTCCCTTGATGATCACATCCTTGCAAGGGCCGGTATTAACTTCCTTGGGCGGGATTGGGTTATCCATCGCAGACAGAAACTTTTTCTGCATCTCACGAGGTCCAACCCCCAACGCCATGCCAAGCCGCGGACGACTGGCATGAAGATTGGTCATGACCTTAAAGTCAGTCCCTTTAACGTTCTCAAAGACAAAGACCGGACGTTTCTTGGCCTCTTGCTCGGTTTTTACAACTGTTGCTGTAATTGTATGAGCCGGATCAATCTCAGCCGGAACTGATACAAATTCATCCGGACGCTCTGCTTTGATCCTGTCGATGAACGAAAGAAAATCTTGTGCCATTACCGCTAATCACCAATTTGCTAGATAGGAAAAATACGTGCGCGAGAGCCGCACAGAATACTAATTTAGTTGGGTAGTCAACGATCTCAAGCACGAGAATTTCGCCACTGGCAGAGCAGATCGCACTATACAAATTTTGCTGGAATTCGGAACATTGACTGGTGGGCGGTGACGGGATCGAACCGCCGACATCCACGGTGTAAACGTGGCGCTCTCCCAGCTGAGCTAACCGCCCTCTACACAGTCAACGCGAACCCTATAGCACAGGGTTATCCATTGAAGGAAAGGTTTTTCTAGAAAAAATAAAACCGGCCGCCCGAAGACGACCGGTTCTAAATTCTTTTCAACAAAAAAGCCTATTAATTAACGGCTTCCTTGAGACCTTTACCGGCCCGGAATTTAGGCTGGTTCGAAGCAGGGATCTGAATTTTTTCGCCTGTCCGCGGATTACGGCCTTCAGACGCCTTACGCGCCGTTACACTGAAAGTACCAAATCCAACAAGACGAACTTCATTCCCGCCCTTGAGTGATGCTGTTACGGATTCAAAGACCGCATCAACGGCTTTTGCAGCATCCGCTTTGGAAAGTCCTGCACTAGAAGCCACATTGGCTACGAGATCGTTCTTGTTCACAATACGCCCCCTCTAATCATGGAAGGTAAGAAAAATGGCCTTTTTTAGAGACCGCTACGCCACGGCTATAAAACTTTTAGCCGGCAGGAGCTAAGGATAGGCGTTCAGTTTCTCCCCCGTCAATCGCAGAAACCGCCGATTTTTGGCATAAATCGGCGGTTTTTAGCGGGTTGCGCGAATCACCCCGCAGGAACTGGGCGATTCGGTAGGATTTTTACCTAGTGGGTAACGACACCACCAACGTCTTTTTCGGGTTGCTCTGCCGTCGCTACGGGCTCAACGTCGGGCCACTCAATTGGCACGAGCTTTCTAACCAACGCGTGATCAAGAACTTCATCTGCGGTTGTCACAGGGATAATTTCCAGCCCACGTTTTACATTGTCTGGAATATCAGAGAGATCCTTTTCATTGTCTTTCGGGATCAGGACCGTCTGAATTCCACCGCGTAAAGCAGCCAGAAGTTTCTCCTTAAGACCACCAATCGGTAAAACCCGGCCACGTAGCGTAATTTCGCCCGTCATCGCGATGTCTTTGCGAACTTCAACCCCGGTAAGGGCCGATACCATTGACGTACACATCGCGACCCCGGCTGAAGGACCGTCTTTTGGTGTGGCACCCTCGGGAACATGTACATGAATGTCGTTTTTCTCGAATGCTTTTGGCGAAATACCAAATTCTACCGACCTCGATCGAATAAAGGACCGCGCCGCCTGAACCGATTCTTTCATTACGTCACCAAGCGTTCCCGTATGGGAAACATTACCCTTACCAGGCATGCTAACAGCCTCAATAGATAACAGTTCGCCACCAACCTCGGTCCAGGCCAACCCCGTTGTAACACCAACAAGGTCGTGTTCCTCGACCATGCCATAGCGGTAACGCCGGATGCCCGCGAATTTTTCGAGATTGCGGCGGGTTAATCGAACAGTTTTCGACTTTTTCGTTAAGACATGCCGAACCGCCTTACGAGTCAGATTAGCAATCTCTCGTTCCAGATTCCGGACGCCGGCTTCACGCGTGTAATACCTGATCAGGTCGCGCAAAGCGTCGTCAGAAATTGACCACTCCCCTTTTTTGAGACCGTGAGATTTGATCTGCTTGGGAATCAGATGCTGCTTGGCGATTTCAATCTTTTCGTCTTCGGTGTAACCCGATATCCGGATTACCTCCATTCGATCCAGCAATGGCGCTGGAATGCGCAACGTATTTGCCGTTGTCACAAAGAGCACATCAGAAAGATCATAATCGACTTCAAGGTAATGATCGTTAAAGGTATTATTTTGTTCAGGGTCCAAAACCTCCAGCAATGCCGAGGACGGATCACCGCGCCAGTCAGACCCAAGTTTATCAATCTCATCCAACAGAAAGAGTGGATTAGATTTCTTGGCTTTTTTCATGCCTTGAATGATCTTGCCCGGCATCGAACCGATATAGGTACGGCGATGGCCTCTTATCTCAGCTTCGTCTCGGACACCACCCAGCGAAATTCTTACAAAGTTTCGTCCGGTCGCAGAAGCGATAGACTTGCCCAGCGAGGTTTTACCCACGCCAGGAGGCCCAACCAGGCACAAGATAGGTCCTTTGACCTTCCCTACCCGTTGCTGCACCGCAAGATACTCCAGGATACGTTCCTTGACCTTCTCAAGCCCACAATGATCCCTATTCAGGATATTTTCTGCGAACTTCAGATCTTTCTTCACCCGGCTGCGCTCTTTCCATGGAATGCTCAGAATCCAATCAAGATAGTTTCGAACAACCGTCGCTTCCGCTGACATCGGGCTCATCGCCCTCATCTTCTTAAGTTCAGCCGTCGCTTTTTCCTTAGCCTCTTTCGTCAGCTTGGTCTTCTCGATCTTTTCTTCGATCTCACCAGCTTCGTCCCGGCCATCCTCGCCTTCACCGAGTTCCTTCTGAATAGCCTTCATCTGCTCATTCAAATAGTACTCGCGCTGGGTCTTCTCCATCTGTCGCTTAAC
>CALIBP010000066.1 GCA_938048165.1 uncultured Alphaproteobacteria bacterium
CAGACAGCGCCAGCCCCAAGGGTATCAACGGCAGGTGAATAAGATATAGCGGATAGGAAATACGCGACAGAAAGAAAAGGCTATCACTTTCAAGCAAAGCGCCATGACCCGCACCGAGAATTGTTCCGAGTAAAATGGTGGAAAATCCCACAGCGATCAGGGTTGGCTGCACTATTTTGTCAAACAGGGTGATATCACCAAGCAAATCGCCAATAGCAAGAAAACAACCAATGACCGTGCAGCCTCCCCACAACAGGTAACGCGGCATCGCACCGCGCTTAAGCCAACGAACTACTGATTGATCACGACAAATCACCGCGCAAAGAACGCCGAGCAATAGCCCATCCATCGTCAAATGAATAGGCTGGTACAATTCGCAGGGCGCGTTTGGCGATGTAAGACCGCCAATGGAACTGACCCTCCATAAGATCCCGCGCCTTCATGATGTGATGCGCGATAAGGAAGCCGCTCAGAACGAAAAACAGATCGACGCCGATCCAGCCATTGATAAAGATTGTCGCGACGTCCCAGCCCAGTATCGGCAGGATCGGCTCGCCTTGCCCCTGAAACGGCAATGTTGCGTGGCGTAACAAAACCAGCAGAACGGCAATACCCCGCAATCCGTCCAGCGTCATAATTGCCCCGGTGGCTCGCTCAAACCGAAAATAATCGGCGAGCCTAGCCGATGCTGCCAGGACATATTGGCTCATGACCGGGCCTTGCGCCGCCAGATCACCGCATCGACGATATAGTGATGAAAATTTATCGTCTGGTAGAGCAGAAGCAGGATCGGCACTCCAACAAATCCAGAGGAAATAGCGAGAACGTCAACGCCACGGAGAGCTACATAGAACACGGTGGCAATACCGAAACTAACTAGTAGATAGCGCCACAAATTTTTGCTTTGGCATAATGTCGACCAACCCGGCGCGGTCTGATCAAACTGATCTTTGTAGCGTTTGTTATTGAACATCCAGACAAACAGAATGTACTACGCATTATGCCAGATGTTTAAGAACAGCCAGCCATAGGTGACATCTTCGACAAGCAGATAACCTATAAAGAAAATTGTTTGGTGGCTGGCGATATAGAGGTTATGCGCCAGCACAGTCTCGCCCCGTTGCCAGGTTTGATAGCGAAGTACAACCCACCAGCTCAGCGCAGCAATGGCGCAGAGCCCAACCAGATCAACAAGCATGCCTGGTACTGGCAACGTTTTGAATGCCATCCCGAGGAACTGTTCAGGGGATTGCCAAGACCGGTGGAGAATTCCCCACAGGGGCGGCAGATAAAATGCCAGTTTGGTTACCAGTTCGCTTTCGCCGGACAGGTTGGAATTCCGGCGGTACATTTGGCTGATCCCCCAGCTTTGCCGTGTGTAGTGAAACCACTGCCAATAAAAATAGATTGTTCCAATGATCCATATTCCGGCCACAGACGCAGTACCAAACGTCATCAGCAAAACAATCGGCGGCAAGCCATATAGCAGGAAGCGGTGGCGCGCCCGATCCTCTTTAGTAAAGCACAGCCGGGAATAGGTAGAGACAACATGATGTTGCCCCAGAAGCCACAAATCGAGCAGTAAAATGGGTGCAAACAAGCGAGGTTCGCTGACGACAACAGCGCCGGTCACCACCGCCAACACCGTCGTGCCAACAATAAAATTCAGATCAAACTGCGCGTTGCGGAGCCACCCTGATGAAGGTGCCGCAATCGAGAGTGCGATTGTCATCCCGTTTCTCCCTGATCGGTCCGGTCAGGACCATTTCAGAAATTCGGACATGCCCGCTTTTGCGATGTCGTCGTCCGATGGGAGACAATGAGGGTAAAGTGTAAAGGGTTGTTTAGCCGTCTTGGTTAATTGGGATTAACCACCAAACAGTGAAAATTCACACGGTCTTGACCCGAACGCCAATGTTCGTTTCGGGCATCGCCCGAACATGCTCCATCGAGACAAGGTCCCGTACTGTCACATCTTCCTCGCCATCCAGCGATACATGGGCTCGCACGGCAATGTCATGAAGTCCTTGATTATCGAAAAATCCAGGTGCCGTTACCGCAAACGGCAAACGACTCTCAGATCCGGATTGATGCGTTACCGGGAACAGTGTTACCGAACCCAGCCGCCGCGCCGCCGCATCCACGCTCCCGACATCCTCAAGATACACGAAGGCTGTCGCATTTTGGAAGGACGCACAATCTGCGCCCACGATGATTTCACCTGAAATCTGCACAAAAGCCCCCGCATTTTTCTAACCAATCGAGGTTAGCTCTTTTTACGACGAGAGGGACTCCCCTTTGCACGAGGCGCGCTAGCCGCTACTGCGTCCCCATCATCCTCGGGAGGCGGAGGCTCTCCTTCATCAGCGCTCTCTGCCATCGCGTCGGCCTGATTTGCTGGCGGCGGTGCCTCATCTTCAGCCACCTCTGCCGCTGCCAATCCGTCTTCGCTCGGCGGCGGTGTCATACCGCCCGTATCAAGAGATATGCCGCCAAGCTCTACTCCCAGGTCACCGGCATCTCCGGCGCCTGGAATATTGATCGTTATTGAAATCCCTGAGGTCACAATGCGCCCTCCTCTTTCGGTTATAAAGAATGGTTAGCGCAAGGTGATGCGTTCAATCACATTGCTCGCAAGATAAACATCGACACGACGGCCATTTGCCCTGGCATC
>CALIBP010000067.1 GCA_938048165.1 uncultured Alphaproteobacteria bacterium
TTCCGATTGAGGCGGCTCGCTTGAAAATCATAAACTTTCTCAGTGTGTTAGTGGCAAGCCTGCGCTGCCAGATCGATCCGTATTGTTATAATATAACATTATAAATTATCTGTGCCAGTAAAACAGGCTTTTGTGCCAAAAATAGAATTAATCTTTCTTTTTTTACAAAACGGCTGATTTCTGATAGGTCTTTTGATCAATAGACGATTGTTACTCTCTTACAGGAAAGCGCTGCCCCTATGGCTTGGAAAGTATTTGGAACCCGTGCCAAACGGCTGGAAGATCCCACATTGCTGCGGGGGGAAGCCGGTTTTATTGATGATATCCGCCTTCCCGATATGCTGCAGGCCGCGTTCGTTCGCAGCCCTTTCGCGCATGCGGCGATCAATAGCATTAATATTGAGGCCGCACTCGCCCATCCCGGCGTTCATGCTGTCTTCACGATGGACGATATCCGGCCGCACCTGATTAATGAGCGGCTGGTCGTTGGCATGCCAAGCCCGTCCTACAAACAGAACCGGGACCGTCCGGCACTGGCCTACGATGAAGCGACCTATGTCGGTGAGCCCTTGGCTGTCGTGATTGCGGATAACAGATACATTGCGGAAGACGCGGCAACATTGGTTGATGTCGATTATGACCCGTTGCCCGCATCGGCGGATTGCCGAGATGCGATGCAGCCGGGGGCGCCGGTCGCGCATCGCGATGCCGAGCATAATCTCCTCGCCGAATTCAATATGGATTATGGCGATGTTGCTGTTGCTTTTGCCAACGCAGCTCACACCTTTTCGGAGTCTCTATGGATTCATCGTGGAGGCTCACATTCTATCGAATGCCGTGGTTGTGTTGCCTCATTTGATGAATATGCCGATCAGGTGACTCTGTGGAGCTCGACACAGATGCCGCATTCGCTGAAGACGACCTTCACCGATATGACCGGTCACGACGAAAATCGGTTGCGGGTTATCACACCCGACGTTGGCGGCGGGTTTGGTCCCAAGCTGGTGGTGTATCAGGAAGATATCGTCCTGACTTTGGCGACGCGGATGATCAAGCGTCCGATAAAATGGGCAGAAGATCGCCGTGAGCATTTTATAACGACCACCCAGGAGCGCGATCAGTACTGGGAAGCCGAGATTGCTGTTGATGAGGACGGCAGAATTCTGGGGATCAAAAGTGATGTCATTCATGACCATGGTGCGTTCACCGCGCGGGGTGTGAACCTGCCTTATAACGCCGCAGAAACCATTCCGCTGCCCTATGAAGTGCCGGCATTTAGCACCCATGTACGGTTGGCGCTAACCAATAAGGTGCCGGTGACTCCGGTACGTGGTGCTGGTCATCCGCAGGGCGTCTTTGTCATGGAGAGGTTGATGGATCGCGTTGCAGCGGAACTAGGCATTGAGCGCGATGAGGTTCGCCGTCGAAATTTGATCCCCGGCGATAAAATGCCCTACGAAAAGCCGCTCAAAACGCGCGGTGGTATGCCTGTGCTACTAGATTCGGGTGATTACCCGGTCTGTCAGCAAAGTGCGCTGGACAAAGCCGATTGGAAAGGCTTCCGTGCGCGTCAGAAAGAGGCCCGCGCAGAAGGTCGCTATATCGGCATTGGCCTCGCGAACTATGTAAAAGGCACAGGTCGTGGACCTTTTGAATCGGTCACCGTCCGGATAGGGCCGTCAGGGAAAATACATGTCTATACTGGTGGTACCGCCATTGGGCAGGGGACCCATACAATGATGGCGCAAATCGTCGGCGAAAAGTTTGGCGGCGATATGGAAAACATCACAGTGACCGCCGGTGACACCGGAACAATTTCATTGGGTATTGGGACGTCGAACAGTCGTCTTGCTGTGGTTGCGGGATCATCGGCGCATGTTGCTGCCGAGAAAGTACGAGACAAGGCACTCAAGGTTGCAGCGCACATGCTGGAAGCTTCGGAAGAGGACCTTGAGATTGAAAATGGCGAAATACATGTTCGTGGTGTGCCTGATCTGAAAGTGACGCTGGGGCAGGTTGCCCATGCCGTCGCCGGGACCCCTGGCTACGCTCTGCCGGGTGGCATTGAACCCGGTATGGAGGCGACTGAAAATGTTGTGCTCGATAATCTGGCCTTCGCCTGCGGGACAGCCGTTGTTGAGGTCGAAGTTGATATTGAGACCGGCGGCGTCAAAATTCTGAACTATGTGATCTCGCATGATAGCGGCACAATTATTAATCCTATGATTGTTGATGGGCAGGTGCAGGGTGGTACTGCCCATGGCATCGGCAACACCTTGTACGAATGGATGGGCTATGACGCTGATGCCAATCCGGTCACGACAAACTTCGCTGAATATTTGCTGATCTCGTCAACCGAAATGCCCAATATCGACATTATCCATCATGAATCACCGTCGCCGCTCAACCCGCTTGGTGTGAAAGGCGTTGGTGAGTGCGGCGTCGTGCCGGCACCGTCGGCAATCATCTCTGCGGTGGAGGATGCGTTGCAGGATTTTAATGTCCATTTGACGCGTGCGCCGTTGATGCCATCAGAGATAATTCAGGCGATTGCCGAAGGTAAAAACCAGGACGCTGCATGAGCATCCGGTTCGATGACATTGGCGACCGACTCAAGGCTTTTCGACTGGCTTCGGGGTTAAGCGCTGATGAAATCGCCAACCGTATCGGCATTTCCCGAACTGCGCTCTATCGGTTTGAGAAAGGTGAAGTCGCCAAGATTGATACGCTGGAGAAGCTGGCTGAGCTGCTCGATGTATCGGTGCCCACATTGTTAGGTGTCGGTGTAGAGTATATTCCGTCTGCAGTCGCGTTCTTTGAACGGTTGCGGCAAATCGAGGAAACCACGGAGCATATTGTTGTGTTGGCGGGGCCGGTTTCGTTCCTTCTCGCCTCCGATGTTTTTGATCAAACCCTCGAACAATGTCTGATCGAGAGTATTCCGGAACAAGAAGTG
>CALIBP010000068.1 GCA_938048165.1 uncultured Alphaproteobacteria bacterium
GTTTGCGTCGCTGGGCGGAGGAGTAACGCCAGCGCGTCATTCTCCTCGGCGGCAAGCTGTAAACGCCGGCTGGCGGTCATCGGTATCCCTTTGATTTCGCCTAAAACAGCGATAAAGGCTTTGCTCCGCAGTGCTTCTTCCATTGCCCACAAGACATCCGTATCGCGTGTAGCCCTAACGATTGTGAGGAGAGAGGGGTCTAGCCCATGCTGGGTTATGCCCGGCGGATAAATCTCACCGGCATCGGTGGCGCTATCATTCAGACACCACAGGATCCGTCCTTTACGATAATTGGCTAGCGCCGCGAGTAAGGTGATGCAAAACCCGGATGCAGCACTGGCATCGACAGGCTGATCGGCCAGAACCTCATATAACGCGGCGGGCAGGAAGCCACCGGCAGGGAGTTGGTGGTCAATTTCCGGAATGCCTAATGAGAATAGCTTCTCTTCCTCTGTCCAGCCGGGGCGTTCGAGCGCGCGGATGCGGGCGCGCAAATCCTCCATCTGCTGGGCTCCCTTTGGCGTCTGGCGCTGGGAAAAAGGGGGAGCGATTGTGTCCGGTGAAAGAGTGTCCCGGGGCATGAAGACCTTTTCTTATGATGTTTGACCGCTTTTAAGCAGGGAAGGCGGCTCCATAATGTTCTTATTTTGTTCTTATCTTGATTCAAGGAAAAGAGTCAAGCATCTCGATAGTTGCTATTGAAAGTCCGATAGCAATTGACCGCTGCCATAACCGATAGGAAGATGCAGAAAATCATTATCAGGGGGATGTCGTTATGACTGCGACCGAAGAAGATATCAGCTATCGCACAATTGATGACCTGGAGCTGCTCGGGCGTCTCTATCGTCCTGAAGGCGATGGGCCTTTTCCCTATGTTGTTGATGTTCATGGTGGTGCCTGGCGCAATGGTGACCGGATGAATAATCAGGTTATCCATCAGCAGTTTGCGGCTGCCGGCGTTGGGGTATTTGCCCTGGATTTCCGACTGTCGACCCAGGCACCTTATCCGGGGCCGGTACAAGACACGAATTACGGTGTGCGCTGGTTCAAGAAAAACGCAGCGTCCATTGGGGCTAATGCGTCAATCATCGGCGGGTTGGGCTCGTCCAGCGGTGGCCAGCAGATGGGGCTGATCGCGCTGCAACCCAATGAACCCGCCTATGTGGTCGATGAACCTTCTCTTGAAGGTATCGACGCCAGCATCGATTTCTTTATTGGCTGCTGGCCTATCCTCGATCCGCTGGCCCGATATCAGATGGCGCAGGAGAGTGGCAAGGACCGGCTGGTGGAGGCCCATAACATCTACTTTACCGACGAGGCGCTGATGTCGGTTGGTAATCCATTTATGGTGCTGGATCGTGGTGAAGCGACCCACATGCCGCCAGCAGCGATTATTCAGGGTGAGGCGGATGACAATGTTGATCATTTCCGCGCGGATATGTTTGCTGAGCGTTACAAGGAAGCGGGTGGCAGCATAGAGGTTCACAAATATGCCGATCAGCCACACACCTTTGCTGCCAACAACCCGGATGACCCAGCCTCTAAAGATGCTGTTGCAAAACTGATTGCCTTTGTTCAAGCACAGGCGGGCTGATTAACAGTTTGGAGATGAGGCTATCCGTGGCCTTGATTATGTTCACGGTAAGCGTGGGTGGCACCAGTCTTGCCCATAGCCAAACGCTGCCTCTGCAACCGCCTTTCGATATAAAAAATCTGTTGCGGGGTTCTGGTCACAGCTCATCCAGTTTCACTTGCAAAACACCGCCGCCACCCGTCAGAGATCTGACATTTGATGGATTCTACAAGCATGGATCAGGCTCATCTGTGGTCGATAAAGAGGCGATGCGGAAATATCGTGCAGCCCGCAACCCGGTCGACGGGTTTGCCAGAACCATCATTAGAATGAGTGACCGCTACCTTGCTACCACTCAGCCAAAACCGGAAATAGCGCAATGTGTGTTCGATTGGCTGCATCGCTGGGCAAGTGGTCGGGCATTTCTTGGCGATGTAAGCCAACAGGGAAGCTATGTTCGAAAATGGGCGCTTGGCACTGTTTCGCTGGCCTATCTGAAAATTCGGAAGGCACCACGTCTTGATCTCACCAAACAAGACATAATCAAAAAATGGATCGCCGATTGGGCGGAAATCGTTCGAGATGATTATTCGACTGATATGCACAAATCCAGCCGTAACAATAACCATGCCTATTGGGCGTCATGGTCGGTGGGTCTCGCTGGTATTGTCCTGAACAACCGCTCTCATTTCGAGTGGATGGTCGAACGTCAACACACGGCCATGCGTCAGGTTGAGAGCGATGGCACCTTGCCGCTGGAGATGATGAGGAGGTCTAAGGCATTGCATTACCATGTTTATTCGACGCAGGTGCTGGTGATGATTGCCGCTTTGGCAGCGCGCAATGGCGTTAATCTGTATGGCATTGAAAATGGTGCGTTGCACCGGCTGGTCAAACGGACAGTCGCCGGGCTATCCGATCCTACCTATTTTGTTGAGAAGACAGGTAGGAAACAAAGTTGGGTCGGCAAGCTGAGCGGTGGCAAGCTGGCCTGGATGGAAGCCTATTATGTACGCTTCCCGATACCCGGAATCAGACGTTGGATAGATCGATACAGGCCGATGAAGAACCGCCGTATTGGTGGCAATGCAACACTCCTCTACGGCGCACGATAGAAGCTTTATTCTGCAGCGCTGCGGACGGCCCGTCCGTCGATGTCGAGGGCGAATAGTTTCTTGGGGTTGTGAAACAGGATGTTGTCCTTCGCCTGATCGCTAATGCCGTCGTAATTACGAATACCGACCGTCGCGTCAATATCGGATGAAGGGTCGCCATGACCGTAATCTGTGCCGATCAGAAGTGAATTCTCTCCGGCATATTTCAGGATCCACGGCAGGTCATCGTCGGTCTGGCAGGTAACAAAAATATTCTTTTGTTCAAACAGGTCAGCCGGTGCCTTCTGCCCCGTAAGCTCTATTCGTCGGGCAGCCTCGTTATAAATCCATGGCATCCATTGGGCGGAAGATTCGATAAACCCCCAGCGTAAATCAGGGAAACTTTTTTCGATATCGCTCATCACCAGCATCATGCAGCTCAAGGTCGTTGGCAGGCGGAAAATACCGAACGTCATACCGCGATTTCCGCCCGCCGCCTGTTGCATATGTTCGACATTGGCGTGGTTGCCATTGGCGATATGAACCGCGATAGACATGTCTAGATTCTGGGCTTCTTCATAAATCGGGAAAAATGATTCATCGGTGAGAAAACGGTCGTCCTCGCACGGGCGCATGAAGACTGCCACAGCCCCGTGTTCGCGAGCCCAGCGCATTTGCCGTATGGCTTCGTCAGGCATCAGTATCGGTACCAGGCAGGACCAGGGCAGCCGGCCATTGCTTTGCGCCCAGGTGGCGGCGAGCCATTTGTTCCAGGCAAAGGTCATGGCGGCTTCAGCGTCAGGGTCAGTTGTTAGCGAGTAAAGCCAAAGCGAATTGTGCAGGACCTGGATATCGATATCGAGTGCATCCATGTGTTTGAGGCGGCCTTCGATATCTCGGAGCTGGCGAGTCTCAGCCGGGGTACCAACATTGCGGTCTGATTTGCCGGCCGTGGTGCCAATACCGTCGGGGGCCTCGACGGTTTCAACGACAAAGGCCCGAATTTCGCCGTTTACATCCCATTTCTTGATTTTGGGATTGTTATTGTCGACGGCAATCTTTGGTCGATATTTTTCTTCAGCTGGTTCCAGGTAATCCCATGTCAAATTGCTCTCAATGACATGTGCATCGGCGTCAATTACCGCTGGCGGTGTATAGGCCATAAAGTGTCTCCCCAATGATCAGCATGTTGGTCTGCTGCTGGTGTTTTCATAACCTTACTCCTTTTTCGGTTCGGGAGGTAGCGCGTGCGATGAACCCTTGTCACGCCGGGTTTCGATGGCTAAATAACGCCCGGCAGGAGAATGAGCTAAATGGCAGATATTACTGAAACCGTTGGGAACCTTGGTCACCGGGCGTGGCTGCGTGAGTGGGTAGAATCCGCGCCCTTTCGATACACTATTCTGGCGATAATCTTTATCAACGCGATCATCCTGGGGTTAGAAACCTCTCCGGATGTTATGTCGTCTGTGGGGGAAACACTCCATCTGATTGATAAAATTATTCTAGGGATCTTTGTCGCTGAGCTTGTCCTGAGGATGTATGCCCATGGGCCGAGGTTCTTTTTGGATCCATGGGGCGTTTTCGATTTTATTATTGTGGCGATTGCTCTGGTCCCGACGAGTGAAGAATTCAGTGTCTTGCGGGCGCTCCGGATTTTGCGGGCATTGCGTCTCATTTCGGGCGTGCCCCGTATGCGCCGGGTGGTT
>CALIBP010000069.1 GCA_938048165.1 uncultured Alphaproteobacteria bacterium
TTGTCAACCGGACAAAAAACCGATTCATATCCCCACCCTTGCCCGCGAGGTGTTCGACGTCTCCGGAGCCGGCGACACGGTGATCGGAACATTCACACTGGCAATCGCCGCCAGGGCTGATCCCATCGAGGCGGCCATGCTTGCCAATCACGCAGCTGGTGTGGTGGTCGGAAAACTCGGCACGGCCACCGTGACGCCGAAGGAACTTCTCGCCAGTTTTTGATCTGCGATGGCCGACGGCAAACCGGCAATCTTCCTTGATCGTGACGGCACACTCATCGTCGAAACCGGTTACCTGCACGAGCCGGACAAGGTCGAACTAATCCCCGGAGCCGGCTCCGCTGTTCGCCGATTGGCTGACAACGGATTTGATTTGTTCATCGTGACCAATCAGGCCGGGATCGGCCGCGGTTATTTCACAGAGCAACAAATGCACGCCACCAATGAACGGGTGTGTGAGGAATTCACCAAGTTCGGGGTTACCTTTCAAAAAATTTATTTCGCCCCAGAGGCGCCTGACCAATCCAGCCGCAACCGCAAGCCATCACCGCAAATGATCCTCGATGCGCGGGACGAATTCGGCATCGACCTCACCGCCAGTTACATGATCGGTGACAAGGCGTTGGACGTGGAGTGCGGCACCAACGCCGGCGTCAAGCTGAGCGTCCTCGTCCGCACCGGTTACGGCAGAGAACACGAGTCTCAACTTGGCCAAGCGCACCAACCATTCGCCGTCACCGACACCCTTGCCGAAGCCGCATCACTGATCCTCAGCCAAGCGGAATAGTTTTTAGGATTTTCTTCAATCGTTGGCGGGGCTTTGGCATACTGCGCCGCGATGCATGACTTTAGCTTCAAGCGGGGGAAATTATACTGCGAAAATGTCTCGGTGGCTTCACTGGTAAAACAGCACGGCTCGCCACTCTTCATCTATTCGCACGCCACCCTCACGAGAAATTTCCAGCAACTCGACGAAGCACTTGCGCCGCTCGACCACACGGTTTGTTTTGCGGCAAAAGCCAATTCAAACTTGGGCGTGCTTCGCACACTGGCCAACGCCGGCAGCGGGTTTGATCTTGTGAGCGGAGGTGAATTGCAGCGCATCATCGCGGCGGGCGGCGACCCTGCCAAATGCATATTCGCCGGCGTCGGAAAAACTGAAGAGGAAATCGAACTGGCTCTAAAAAAAGGCATCTATGCATTCAACGCCGAGAGCGAACCGGAGCTTATCCGTATCAACAAGGTTGCCCGCCGTTTGAAAAAAAAGGCACCGATTGCCGTACGGGTAAACCCGAATGTGGACGCCAAGACCCATGCCAAGATTACAACCGGCACTTACGAGAACAAATTTGGAATCGCGTTCGAAGAGGTTGAGGAAATCTACGAGCGGGCATCCAAACTAAAAAATTTGCACATTCGCGGATTGCAGATGCATATCGGGTCCCAGCTAACTGAAGTGGGGCCATTTGAAAAAGCGGTGAAGAAAGTTGTGCCCTTGGCCAAGCGCTTGGCCGAAAAACACGGCATCGAGTTTTTCAGCATCGGCGGAGGGCTTGGCATTGTTTACGACCCCGCACTCGAGAGCGGCGAAGCCAAATGGTGGCGTTCGCCCAAGCGCAAGAATCTCCTGACACCGGCCAAGTACGCAGCCAAACTCATACCGTTGCTCAAGCCGCTTGGACTGAAGGTATTGATTGAGCCGGGCCGATTCATCGCCGGCAACTGCGGTATCCTCGTTACTCGGGTCGAATACGTGAAGCAAACCGGTGTGAAGAACTTTGTCATCGTCGATGCTGCGATGAACGATCTCGCCCGCCCTGCCCTCTACGACAGCTACCACCAAATCGTACCGTTGGCTCAGAATCCCGGCGATCACCTGAAGAAAAATCAAATCTCATCAGATGTTGTCGGGCCGATTTGTGAGTCCGGTGATTATTTCTGCAAAAACCGGATGCTGCCAGCCGTCGGCGAAGGAGATCACCTTGCGCTGCTCAGTGCCGGTGCTTACGGATTCGTCATGGCGTCCAACTACAACACGCGTGCGTTCCCGGCCGAGATCTTGGTGAAGGGCAACCGCGCGGAGGTGGTTCGCAAACGCCAATCACTCAAGCAACTCTGGGCCAGCGAAAGTGTACCCAAGTGGCTGAAATAAAAAAACGCCATAGCCAACCGGCATGAGCACCTCCCGGAATCCATTCGTTCGGTTTCCGGGATTTCTGTTTGCAGCCTTTTCGATCATCTTCGCGGTACTGATCTGGCAGAGCACCAAGGTCAGCATTGATGCCGACCCGATGACGTTGCTTGAGTCCGACAGGCGGCACCTCGAGACCTATGAACGCATTTCCTCATTTCTCAACGACGATACCGCACTGGTCATCAGCATCGAGAGTGACCAGATTTTCACGCCGGCCGGGTTCGGTCACATCCGAAAACTCAGTGATGCCCTTTCCGGACAGGACGGACTGGTCGATGTCAAAAGCCTGACTCACTCGTATAAACCGGTTCGCAAGGGATTTTCGTTTTCGATGGTGCCTTTCGTGCCAGTCGGCGACCTGTCGGAAGAACAAATTGCAGGTATCCGTGAATTCTCCGTCACCCATCCGCTGGTTCGAAACATCATGGTCTCGCCAGATGGCAAAATCACGCTCATCACCGCAACCTACAAGCGGGACCTCAGCAACTCGGAACTCAGAGCAGCGTTTCAAACCGAAACCGAGAAATTACTTCGGCCGTTCGACACTCCGGAATTTCGGGTAAAAGTAATTGCGCTTCCGTTCATCGCGGAAGAACTGAGCAACGCGTTCGTCCATGACCTCTATTTTGTCCTCCCCACTACGGGACTGTGCATCCTCTTTGCAGTGGCACTGACTTTTCGCTCCCTATCGTGCCTTTTGTTGCTGCTCATGAGTGAAGCGGTTTTGGCTGCCGCACTGCCGGGCGTCCTTCGCATGGCCGGTTTCACCCTTACTCCCTATAATATTTTACTGCTCCCGTTGTTGGCCTCGATCAACCTCATGTTGTTAACCCACCAACTCACGGCCCTGCGCAGAACTGATCCTGACTTGAGTTTGGATGAACGGTTCTCCGCAATGTTGGGTACAGTGTTTTGGCCCAGTCTTTTTGCCGCGATCACAACGGCCGTCGGGTTGGGATCGCTGGCTGTTTGCGAGGTGTCGCAGGTTCGAAATTTCGGGCTCGCCGGAACGGTGGGCATTGGCACCATTTTCGTCTGGGCGTTCGGGCCGGGTCTGTCGTTCCTCCGGTTGGGTTGCCGCGCTTGGCCAAGTGCCGTGCTACCTCAATCAATGCATCGCCTCCTCCCCCGCACCGCATCCTTTTACGGCGCGCTTGGCCAAGCAGCTGTCAAGAACCGCTGGGTGACCGTGGCTCTTGCCGCGGTAATTTTCTTCCCGGCTCTCTATGCTGTGAATCGGCTGAATATCGATATTCGTGCCATTCACTTTCTCTCACCAGAAAGCCACACGCGACAGATGGCAGAGATGATGGATAACCGGATGGGTGGCATCAATGTCGTGCAGATGGATTTTAAAACTGATAAGCCAAGTGGAATCAACCAACTCGATTTTCTTCGCAAGTTGCAAGAGGTACAGGATTTCGCAGAGAGCACCGGCAAGTTCAGCAGCACCTACTCGTACGCTTCACTGATGGCAATGATGAACAGTGTCTGGGTTGGTGATGATTCGGGCAGGCTAACCCTGCCAACCAGCCCGTTAACCCTGAATATTTTCGTCCTCGCACTTAAGGCAACCAACTATCCATTTCTGCAGGCGCTCAGCGACGAAACACAGCAGACTGCCAATTTGGTTTTACGTACAACGGACGTTCCCAGCGCGGAGTTTGTAGCCCTGCTGGAATCAGTGGAAGCAAAGGCCACCGAGATCATGCCGGAAAATGTTACAGTCTCTGCCCAAGCCGGACTGCACACCGTGCTCAAGGCGGATCAGGACATCGTCAACGCACAACTGGGCAGCCTCGGCATCACATTGGCGGCGATGCTCGCCGTGATGACGCTTCTTTGGCGGTCGTTCAGGCTGGGGATCTTGGCGCTCGCAACAGGACTGGGGCCAGTAGCTGTGTTGGCGTTGGTCGGGGCGATCGTTCAGGTGCCACTCAACTCGGTCACCGTCATGGTTGGAGCGTTGGCGCTGGGGATCGGCATCGATGACGCCGTTCACCTTATCACGCACTGGAGAAATGCCACACGACTCGGTGCCACACCCAACGAAGCATTGGCCTTGGCACTGGAAGCCAAGGGGCCGGCGATCCTTTGTACGAGCCTGATTTTGATCAGTTTCTCGCTGTCGTTACTGTGGATGAGTTTCCCACCGGTCACCCACTTTGGCTGGCTGTCGGCCGTAGCCTACGCCTCCGCTCTCGGGGCTGCCCTCTGGGCGTTGCCTTCCCTGCTCGGCTCAAAAAAGAAGCCTTAACCGGCCTGGGCTTTTACCCACTCAACGACCTTAGCCACCATCGCCGGCAGGGCGTCATCGCTGAATACATGGTCCGCCCCCGCTATCTCGAAAAACTCGGGTGCATTCGTCGTCTTGGCGATAATGTCTTTCGAGTCAACGATAGGGACAACATCATCCTCGGTACCGTGCACCAACAGCCACGGCACGTTGATTCGGGCACCCAGATCGGCCAACGAGTTTAAGGACGCCATGTCGTTCATGTAGGTACTGGAGAGCGGGCAACTTTCTTCCTCCCACATGCAGCCTTCGTCCGGCGTTTCTTCACCGAACTCGCGCTGCGCGAACTCCTGTGTGTGTACCATGCCGGCCAACGAAACCAGCGCATCGATCCGAGAATCGCTACTGGTACGCTTGACCCCGACCGCACCGCCCATGCTGTGGCCGATGTAACAAATCTTCCGGTCACCGACGGCATCGATCACGCTGCCCAAGTCCTCAGTCTCCTTCGAAATGGTGCAGTCCTGAAACATGCCCTCCGACCCGCCATTCCCTGTGAACGACATCCGTAACGTCGGAATACCCTCCGCCGCAAGCCCTTCCGCCAAGGCGATAACAAACGGTCGGTCCTTGTTGCCGGTCACACCGTGGCCGATGATTGCAATGAAGTCGGAGCGTGACTCCCCAGCGTGCACCGAGTAGTCAATTTTCTCACCCTGCTGATTTCTGATTTCGCCGAACATGTGCCGGTTGAGATACCAGCCGATTCGCCGCTTGGCCAGTTTCAAGTGCGCTTGGCCAAGCGCCCGCTTGTCTATGCCAAGCGACTTTGCCACACTGCGCGCCGTGAAATCCAAGGCAAAAAAGCTCAAGGAAAAACGGTATGTTTTGGGTATCGACTTCGGGACACTTTCCGGTCGTGCCCTGCTCGTCAACGCCGACACCGGCGAGGAGGTCGCTTGGGCGGATCACCAGTACAAAAACGCCGTAATAGAGCAATCCCTGCCAGGAAGTAAAAAAAGGCTTAAGCCCCATACCGCTCTGCAGGATCCGGCAGACTACATCGCCGTCCTCACCAAGGCAGTCCCAAAAGTTTTGCGCTTGGCCAAGGTCAAACCGGAGCAGGTTCACGGGATTGGCACGGATTTCACAAGCTGCACCATGCTTCCAACGCTGGCAGACGGCACGCCACTTTGCTCACAGAAAAAATGGCGCAACAACCCTCACGCCTGGGTGAAACTCTGGAAACACCATGCCGCACAACCTGAAGCCAACGACATCAACAAAGTCGGAGCCAGACGTGGCGAGGATTTCATCACCGCATACGGTGGTAAATACTCCAGCGAATGGTTCTTCTCCAAACTGCTGGAAACCGTGCGGGAAGCACCCAACGTTTACGACGCCACGGATCGCTTCATTGAGGCGGGCGACTGGCTCGTATGGCAATTAACCGGTCAGGAAAAACGATGTCTCTCCGCAGCCGGATTCAAGGCCATGCGCGTTTCGCGTACAAAGAATAAGGGAGGATGGACTTATCCCAGTCGGGCATTTTTCAAGGCCCTGAATCCAAAACTGACCGACGTCGTCGGGGACAAAATGGAAAGCGAAATCATCGGGCTGGGAAGCAACGCCGGAGGATTGACCCAAAAAATGGCCAAACGGATGGGGCTTCTGCCGGGTACTCCCGTCGCTGCCGCCAATATTGATGCCCACGCCGCAGTGCCAGCCTGCACCGTCACAGACTCAGGAAAACTGGTGATGATCATGGGAACCAGCACCTGCCATCTATTGGCGGCCAAGCGGGAAAAACCAGTGGAAGGGGTTTGCGGTATCGTTAAAGATGGCGTCATTCCTGGACTATGGGGCTATGAAGCCGGTCAGTCCGGTGTCGGCGATGTCTTTGCCTGGTACGTCGAAAATGCAATTCCTGCTGAGTTAAGCCAAGCAGCCAAACAAGCGAAGCTCGACATTTACCAGTACCTGGAGCTCCAAGCGGCCAAGCTCAAACCTGCAGAGTCCGGCCTGCTCGCATTGGACTGGTGGAATGGGAATCGCTCTGTTTTAGTCGATGCCGACCTGAGTGGCCTGCTTGTTGGGCAAACCTTGGCGACACGTCCCCATGAGATTTACCGTGCCCTGCTGGAAGCCACGGCCTTCGGCACACGGCAGATTATCGAGGCGTTCACTTCCCAAGGCGTGGCGATCAACGAATTGATCGCCTGTGGTGGCCTTGCCGCCAAGAATCCACTGATGCTGCAGATATACTCAGACGTCACCGGACGCCCCATCAAGGTCGCCACAAGCGATCAGGCGAGCGCCCTGGGAGCTGCCATGTATGGAGCTGTTGCTGCAGGCATTTATCCGGATATAACCAAGGCAGCCCGGAAAATGGCGAGTGTACGAAAAAAAATCCATCGACCAAAGGCTGCCAACAAAAAAGTGTACGACCAACTTTTCAACCAATACACCAAACTTCACGACCAGTTTGGCCGCGATGCCAACAGCACCATGAAAATCCTAAAGCAGCTCAAGAATCAAGCGCTTGGTCTGTAGCCGACCAGTGCGCAAAGACTCATTCGAAGCTGTCATCTTTGACATGGATGGGGTGATCGTCGACAGCGAGCCCCTCCATGAACGGTCATTCCTCGAAGTTTGGGATAAACTGGGCTATCGGGAATCTCATGGCATCCATTTCCCCGACTTCTATGGTCGCTCTGACCGAGTGGTGTGGGAGGCTTTCATTGAAAAGCACACACCCAACAAAACCATTGAGGAACTCATTGGACTTCGAGAGGACCGGTTAATTCGTATGTTGCGCGAACATAAACCACTCTTTGAGGCTGTCGTGCCATTAATCCATCGCTTGGCCAAGCGCGGAACGCCGCCCAGGCGGTCAGGCAGGAGATCAAAAACGAAACCCCGATGCTAACTACCGCCCAGAGCGGCATGCCCAGCACCGGCTTGGAGCCGCCCTCGCCCCAGTACCAAGGCACCGCTACGACAAACAGCAGCACATAAGTCACAGCAAGGGCCATTGGCAGTCGGGAAGACTTGGGTTTGGAGTCAGTCATCTGCGGGGGGGCAAATCATGTACTTTCCTAATTTTGGCGTGCAATCTAATTATTTAATCGTTTGGTCAAAGAAAACAAAGGGAAATGCATGTTTTTGAGATGAGGCCTGAAAACAGAAATCTAATCTATAAAATCACTTATCAATGAATTTGAAATATAGAGGTTCTAGAGTGTTTATATAATCATCACTCCAAGGTTTTGATTTATACTGATAATTGGCCATTGGCCGCCAGCCGGAATTGATAAGATCACTAGAATTACTATTTTTAAGACGAATAGCACAAAAAAGAGCAAAGTCCTGGAAGGCCTGAAGAGTGTCTGGAGGTGTGGCAAAACCATACACATCCCACTTATTTAAAGCGGTTGATGTAATCACTGAGGCTATATCATAATGTCTATTGGAGATATGGAAAATTATAGTTCCATCAGGAGTTAATTTAGTTTGATATAAATCAAGTGCCTCTTTTGTTAATAAGTGGGTTGGTATTGCATCGCTTGAAAAAGCGTCAACAAAAATTACATCGTAAATTTGATTTTTTGCATCATTCAGTTTGATTCTCGCATCACCTGTTATAATTTTCAATTCTGCTTTGCAATTTTCAAGAAAAGTGAAATGGCTTTCTGCAATGTTAACAACCTCTTGGTCTAATTCATAAAAAACTAGATTGTCGTTTTCAGAAAAGTATGTTGCACATGTACCAATCCCCAATCCAATGATTGCTACATTCTTTTTTTCATTTGGTATATTCTTGAAAACTTTTCCAAGAGGCCCATTGGCATGGTAATATGAAGTTGCGATTCTTTGACCTTGAGGGTGCTTTAATTGTTCGCCGTGGTTAGTCGAGCCATGCATTAAGGTTCTAAGCATAGGTGTTTCAATTTGTGAATCTTTTTCAACATTCTCTTTTACATGAGTTTTGGTCTTACTTGTCGTTAGCAAATCGTTAGCCGTTTCAGCTTCTTTTTTGCGAAGAAGATTAGCAATTTCAGTTTGATTATTTTTAATTGCTATATCCAAGGGGGTTTGATCTTTATATATTAAATTAACATCAATACCCTCGGCAATCAATTGACCTACCAAGTCTTTGAAACCTAAAGACACCGAATAATGCAAAAGCGGTTGATCGGTGATTCTGTAAATACCATAAAAATTTCTCTTTTGATATACTACGTCATTATTGGATATCCTAATTTTTTCAAAACCAATTCCCCAGGGTATTAAAAAGAACAAAAAAATTGCAAGACTTGAGTGTAATGTAGACTTTTTTGATTCCTTAAGTATATGTTTGAATTTGCCTGATGATATAGTAATTAAGAAAAGGGCAACGATTATTGGATATTCTAATAGCGTGTTAAATATAATAGGAGAAATGAAACTTACAAAGATCCCTCCTAGCCAACCGCCAATAGATATTATTAGGTAAAATTGAGTCAGATTTTCTTTTTCTGGCTTACGGTTATATAGTTCTCTATGGCCAGTTACAGACAAGAAAAATAGTGCTATTATGTGCGCAATAAGTTGCCATGTGGCGCCTATTGAGATGGTGTACAATGAACAAAGACCAAAGAGTAAAGCTGATGGCAAAAGAAAAAATAACAGGCGTTTTGAAAGGATGAATTTG
>CALIBP010000070.1 GCA_938048165.1 uncultured Alphaproteobacteria bacterium
GCTCAAAAAGAGCTGTCGCATACCGACCTGAAAGACCTGACGTAACTGTTTGTCCCGATGCCACTTATTCCGCCTTCGATATCCCTACGGGAGTAGGACCTAAGTATTTGATAAAACGCAAAAATACTGGCTTTTCTAAAAATTTCGAAATGCCAGATTCATACGTGCCCGTGAAAGGCGCTGTTTGCTAACACACTCAACTGCACCATGCAACCCATCGAGACGGTTAAAACGCCGCAACGAGGCCCGGTTCTATAGAAAACTATAGGGATCGACGTCGATCTGAACACGGACATTTCCCCGAATTCGGACGCGTGTCAGCCACTGGCGCAATATTGCTCGGACGTTGCTATTCCGACGCGCCTTCAACAAGAGCCGCCAGCGATGCCGACCGCGCAGGATTGATAAAGGTGCTGGCGCTGGGCCAAGAACGGTTACCCCGTCCTCGACAGGACAGTTCCGAGCCAGATTACGGGCGACCCGTTCAACCTCGTCATATTCATTTCCTGATATTATGAGGGCCGCCAACCGTCCATAAGGCGGCATACCATGGCGTTCCCGCTCTTCTGCTTCCGCCATCAGAAACTGGTCACGGGTCCCTGAAACCAGAGCCTCCATGACTGGGTCTTCTGGCCGATAAGTTTGCAGCATCACACGTCCGGGACGCTCCGCTCGACCGGCACGGCCAGACACCTGGTGCAAGAGCTGGAATGTTCTTTCCGCCGCCCTTAGATCACCACCCGCTAGTCCAAGATCTGCATCAACGACACCCACCAGCGTCAAATAGGGGAAATGATGCCCCTTCGCCATAATCTGGGTACCGATTAAAATATCGATCTCGCGATTCTGCATGTCGCGAACCAAAGCCGCTGCCGAGACAGGGCTTTGCATCGTGTCGCTAGCCATGATTTCGCAATGTGCTTGTGGAAAGCGTTCCGCGACTTCCTCGGCAAGGCGTTCTACGCCCGGTCCGCAGGCTGCCAGTGTTTCAGGCTTCTCGCACTCGGGACATTCCTCAGGCGGCGTCATCGAGAAGCCACAATGATGACAGGATAATTTACGCTGCAACCGATGCTCAACAAGCCACGACGTACAGTTGGGACACTGCAGGCGGTGACCACAATGTCGGCAAAGCGTCAGGGGAGCGTAACCCCTCCGATTGAGGAACAGCATGACCTGTTCACCCGCGGCTAGTGACTGAGCAATCGCTTCCTGCAGCGCCGGTGCAAGCCAGCTTTGACTTTCCATCGGCTCAATTCGCATATCAATCGCAGCGATCTCGGGCAAAGAGGCGCCACCGTGCCGTTCCGGCAAGGAAAGACTCTGATAACGACCGGATTGAACATTTACGAAGGTTTCCAGTGAAGGTGTTGCTGATGACAAAATAATTGGGTTACGACCGAGCTGCGCCCGAACCACCGCCATATCACGCGCGTTGTAACAAACACCCTCATCCTGTTTGAAAGAACTGTCATGTTCCTCATCCACTACGGTCAGACCAAGGTTTGGGAAGGGCAGAAACAAGGCAGAACGCGCCCCAACAACGACGCTGGCCTCTCCAGAAACAATAGCGCGCCAGGTCAAACGACGCTCAGCACCGGTTAAATCTGAATGCCACTCGAGTGGCCGAGCCCCAAATCGTTCGGTAAATCGTTTCAACCACTGTGTGGTCAGCGCGATTTCCGGCAACATGACCAACACTTGGCGACCGGCCGCAATCGTCGCAGCAATCGCCTCGAAGTAAACTTCGGTTTTACCGGACCCCGTTACGCCATCCAGCAAGGTAACCGAAAAGCCCGCATCTCCTTCTGTATCAACCGAACGTTCAACCGCGTCGACGAGAGCAGTGGCTGCCTCTGCCTGTGACGGAGAAAGGATGGGCCTGGGATGATTCCAGTCCGGCTTATCGAAATCTATCTGTTCCTCTAATGTCACCGATTTCAGCAATCCAACATCTGCCATGCTGCGCACAACCGACGCACTAACACCGGCACTTCTGGCAAGCTCGGCAGCGACTTGGGGAGGCCCGTCGGCAAGAACGTCCAGCACTCGACGACGTGCTTCCGTCATCCTGATTCGCGAATCACTATCAGCATTGGCGGCGCCAACTTCAGGCAAATAGGCCGTACGGGTTTTTGGTGGCTCCAACGCAGAGGGCACACTCATACTCATCCGCAGCACCGCACCAGGCGGGTTCAATGTATAAGAGGCCGTCCAGTCGATTAACTTCCGAAGGTCTTCCGACAATGGTGGAATTTCGAGCAAACCATTAATATTCTTAAGTTTCTTGTCATCGACCTCGTTGCTGCCACCGCCCCATACAATGCCCTTTAAGTCGCGTTTTCCCAACGGAACCGACACAAAATCCCCTACCGCAACAGAGAGGTCAGGTGGCACCCGATAGTCGTACGCCCCTGCCAGTGGCAAGGGTAAAAGCACGCTCACTTTTTCGTTCTGATAGGTCTGGCGCGGTGTGGTGTGGGACGAGGGCATGGATTAGACTTTAGCTCGGCTCGATTGTCGGGCCAATCACGACGAACCCTTCTGTAAAAAAAGTTGGGGCGTCCTATTTAGTTTTAGAGGAATGAGACCGGACAATGAAATTTTTCGTCGATACTGCTGATACAGATGAGATTCGTGATTTAGCTACGACCGGGCTAGTTGATGGTGTGACGACCAACCCTTCACTGGTCGCGAAATCTGGCCGGAGGTTTCTCGATGTGGTTCAGGAGATTTGTGCCATTGTCGACGGACCAGTGAGCGCCGAAGTAACAGCAACTGACCACGAAACCATGTTGAAAGAAGGTCAAAAGCTCGCCGCCCTCGCGCCTAATATCGCCGTGAAAGTCCCGCTGACGCCAGATGGGTTGAAAACATGCAAGGCCCTGTCAGATGCCGGCACAATGGTGAATGTCACTCTTTGTTTTTCTTCAGGTCAGGCCATCCTTGCCGCAAAAGCCGGCGCGACATTCATTTCTCCTTTCGTCGGACGATTGGATGATATCAGCTACGACGGCATGCAGCTTATTTCAGACATTTGCCAAATTTACAGCATGTATGACGCCTTTGAGACCGAAGTCCTTGTTGCTTCAATCCGGAATCCTATCCATTTGACGGAAGCCGCCAAAATGGGAGCCGATGTCGCAACCCTACCGCCAAGTGTTTTGCGCCAGCTTTACAAACACCCGCTAACTGATTCGGGCCTGACGGCGTTCCTTGCCGATTGGGAAAAAACCGGACAATCAATTTTGGATGACTGACATATGAGCAGTTCAACGCCTCCTGCGGATAAGAATGCGGACAAGCCAACCGTAAAACAAAAAACCAATGAGACGAGCGGCCAATCTATATCGTCGGAAACAGTCGCCGCTTATCTGGAACAGAATCCGGATTTTTTGAATAGCCGACCCGAGTTGCTCACGATCTTAACCCCGCCAGAGCAGAATCATGGTGGCGGAGTCCTGGACATGCAAAAGTTCATGCTGGAACGCCTCCAGGGCGAACTCAAAAAGTTCAGGTCGAGGGAGCAAAGTTTGCTGGCTGCCGCGGAATCAAACGCCGATATTCAAGATCGTGTCTTTTCCGCTACCAAAGCGCTTCTCGATGCAAAATCTTTTGAAGATCTAGCGAAGGTGGTGTTGAAAAGACTGCCTAAGTTGTTTGACATCTCTGCCGCTGCTCTTTGCATTGAAGCGGGCGATCACGTGCCTGCTGGAGCAACCGATATTGGCATTATTGTCGTTGAGCGGGGAGCTCTCGATAGTCTGATGGAGTCGGGACGCAGCGTTGCATTACGGTCAGATATTGAAGGTGATAAGAAGATCTTTGGTAGCCGGGCGGGGAATGTCAGATCCGCGGCACTTCTAAGGCTGGACCTTGGATCGAAAGTTCCGAACGGTCTGTTGGCGCTTGGTGCAAAATCACCGACCGGCTTTGATCCCCGACAGGGTACCGAGCTGCTTTCCTTCTTTTCATATGTGTTGCAAAGGACCATCCAGCGATGGTTAATCCAAGACACGTAACCAGATTTCTCGCGGGCCACGATACGATTGTAGCCATCGAAGACTGGCAGCGCTGGATTTTGGACGAAAGACAATCGTCAGCCCACACCCTTGCCGCCTATTCACGTGACCTCGCTGCTTTCCTTGAATTTATCGCGACCCACATCGGCAAGCCCGCCGAATTGAACGATCTCAAGGCGCTCACTATGGCGGATTTCAGAAGTTTTCTGGCACACCGGATCAATCATGGCATCGGCCATAGCTCTGTCGCGCGCGGCATGTCGACTTTGCGAAATTTCTTCCGGTTTCTCGATAGAACCGGTCGGGTCAGCAATGCGACGATCAAGGCGGTGCGATCACCGAAACCAAAGCCACCAATACCCAAGCCGATTTCGGTTGAAGACGCCTTGGATGTAATCCGGGCCGCCTCAAAACTGTCGGACACACCCTGGATATCCAAGCGCGACGTTGCGATCTTTACGCTGCTCTATGGCTGCGGTCTACGTATCGATGAAGCCCTAAGCCTCAACCACGCAGACACGCCTGACAATGACGTCATGACAGTCACAGGCAAGGGCAACAAACAACGCGTTGTGCCAATACTGCCAATCGTCCGTGACGCCATCGAGATATATATCGACGCCTGCCCGTTCTCAGAAGAGCCCGACAAACCGCTCTTTGTCGGTGCGCGTGGCGGGCGCCTCAATGCCGGGGTCGTGCAACGCCAAATGCGCAAGGTCCGTGCCCAGCTCGGGCTTCCAGACACCGCAACACCACACGCCCTCCGCCATAGCTTCGCAACCCATCTGTTAGGTGCCGGCGGAGATCTCCGTACTATTCAGGAATTGCTCGGCCATTCCTCCTTATCGACCACCCAACGCTATACCAGCGTCGATGCTGAAAGGCTGGTGAAGGTCTATGAACAGGCTCACCCACGCGCCAAAAGCTGAACTGACCCGCCAGATCGGACAGCTAGAAATCTTGTTCGAAGACCGCTAGAATCCACCTATGACAGATATAGCCGTTAAACCATTATCGAACGCCTGTGGCGCCGAGATCACGGGCGTTGACCTCACCAAACCAATCAGCCCGGAAGTTGCGGCTGAAATTAACCACGCCTGGCTTGAGCACTGCGTGATTATCGTCCGCGGTCAGGAACTTTCCGATATCGACCAGGTGAATTTCGCTGAGGCCTTTGGCCCGGTCGGCGATTATTTACGTCCTAATACGCTCCGTACCGATGCCATGAAGGAACGTCACCGTGCCGTCATGTTTGTCAGCAACATCGTCGAAAACGGCGAGCCGATAGGTAGTTTGCCAGATGGTGAAATGATGTTCCACACCGACACCGGATACGACCAGAATCCTCATAAAGCGACAACGCTCTACGCTATCGAAATTCCAAGCGAAGGCGGCAATACAATCTTTTCCAATCAGTACAATGTCTATGACGCTCTTCCCGAAAAGCTCAAGAGCTTACTGGAAGGCCGCAACGCGCATCACGCTTACGAATTCGGCGTCATGATTAAAGACAAAGAAAAATATGATGGGCCGGAATTACGAACTGCGATCCACCCCGTGTTCCGACCACATTCTGAAACCGGTCGGCCAACAGTCTATATTAACGAGCTAATGACGGAATCCATCGAAGGATTGTCGGACAAAGAAAGCCGCGCCGCGCTGGACGAGATATTCGCTCTCCAGAAAGAAAAAAGATTTTGTTACGAGCATGTCTGGCAAAAGGGTGACCTCGTTATGTGGGACAATCGCTGCACCTTGCATGCCCGTACCGACTTCCCTAGAAGTGAACGACGCCTGTTACGGCGTGTTACAATTGAGGACGCGGCACCAGCCTGGGCCGCGTAGCCCTTCCGATATGACCGAATTCTTGTCCCAAGGGGCAAAATCTGGTTTTATGCTGGTGAATTGATGCTGTATCCGAATAGGTCGAACAGCCTTGGAGATTGAGTGATGGCCGTTACCGTAAACCCGTTATCAGATGCCTGTGGCGCCGAAATTCTGGGTGTCGATATGAAAGCCGAGCTGTCGAAAGACGATGCGTCAACAATATATCAGGCATGGCTCGACCATCTCGTCATTGTCATCCGCAATCAGCAAGAGCTGACACCGGCTGATCAAAAGAATTTTTGCAGCAATTTCGGGAGGATTGGCGAATATAATCGTCCCAAGGATCGGCAGCACCCTAAACATGCCAGCGATGAAATTATGCTGGTGTCCAATGTCCGTGAAGACGGACGTGTAATCGGGGCCCATCCGGACGGTGAAATGATGTGGCACACGGATACGCCCTATCTCAGCACCCCGCACAAAGCCACAACGCTCTATGGTGTTGAAGTTCCCAATATCGGCGGCGATACGCAATTTTCGAACCAGTACAAGGTCTATGAGGCGCTGCCGCAGGAGTTGAAAGACAAGCTCGCCGGACGGATGGCGATGAATTGCTATGAATTTGGTACAACGGTTAAAACATTCGAGAAATATGACCGTGAAGCGGTACCGCATCATCCGCATCCAATCTTCCGCAAGCATCCGGAAACGGGACGCACAGCGGTTTATGTCTGCCCGCTGATGACTGAAGAAATCATCGATATGGACGAAGCAGAGGGCAAAGCGATCCTCGAAGAGATTTATGCGCTGCAGCGTCAGCCACAATTCGTATATTCCCACAAATGGCAGGTTGGTGACTTTGTCATGTGGGACAATCGCTGCCTGTTACACGCCAGAACTGACTTCCCGCCGGAGCAACGGCGTCTGTTACGGCGGGTGACGATTGGTGACGAATCCGCCGTCCTTGCGGCTTAAACACTTCCCGCTTTTTTACGAGAGAATTTCTCCATCAGCCGTTTAGCGCGCGCTGATGCATCGCCTTGAATCGCGCGATATTTTGGATAGCGTTGGCCAATCTTTTGATTGAACAACCGCACCCGTGGTGACCGTCGGCTCAGGATAATAACCCCAACCGCCAGAAATAGAATCCCCTTTAGGATCGGCAGGAAGAGACCTAAAATACCGAGGAAGATAAAGATCCAGCCAAACGCCAGGAACAGATTATTTTTTTACCGCCTTTTTTCATCCCCACCTAAACATGAATAGGTTTATTCCAGGCTGCCAACGCCGCTTCTTTGACGGCTTCATTGAGTGTCGGATGGGCATGACAGGTCCGGGCGATATCTTCAGCTGAAGCGGAAAACTCCATCGCTAGAGCCAACTCTGCAATCATGGTCCCGGCATCGGGTCCGATAATATGGGCCCCAAGAACTTTATCAGTCTTCGCATCTGTCAGGATTTTCACAAAACCATTCGTGTCGATTTCTGATGCACGCGCCCGGGAATTCGCGACGAAGGGAAACTTGCCAACGGTATAGTCTGCACCATCAGCCATAAGCTGTTCCTCCGTTCGGCCAACCGAGGCAACTTCGGGCGCCGTAAAGACAACCGCGGGAATGGCATTGTAATCAATGTGACCTGCTTGCCCACCCATCATTTCAACAGCAACTACCCCTTCATCCTCCGCCTTATGGGCGAGCATTGGCCCGGGAATTACATCACCGATTGCAAAAATTCCCGAAACATTTGTCTGAAACGCTTCGTCGACCTCGATAAAGCCCCGTTGATCCATTTCCACCCCGAGCTCTTCAAGACCGAGCCCGGCTGTGAAAGGTCTGCGGCCAATTGCGGAGAGCACGACATCACATTCAATCGTTTCCGCCTCACCGTCATCAGCGGGTTCAACCGTTAAAGCCACCCCGGATTTCGAAGGCTTTGCCTCTGTGACCTTGGTCCCAAGGCGAAATGTCATGCCCTGTTTTTCAAGGCATTTGTGCATTTCAGCAGCCACTTCACGATCCATGGCGGGAACAATTCGGTCGAGAAACTCCACCACCGTCACTTTCGCGCCGAGTCGACCCCAAACTGATCCCATTTCAAGCCCGATATAGCCGCCGCCTACAACAACCAAATGCTCTGGTACCTTGGACAGGGACAGCGCCCCGGTCGAGGTAACGATCCTCTCTTCGTCGATTTCGACACCGGGCAAAGGTGCTGATTCAGAGCCCGTCGCAATCAGGATATTTTTTGTTTTGAGGGTCACCGAAGCAGGATCGCTGACTTCGACTATCCCCGCCTCAGCAATCCGCGCTGTGCCGGTTATTTGATCAATCTTGTTTTTCTTAAACAAAAACGCGATGCCCTTGGTCAAACCATCAACAACGTCATCTTTGCGGGCGAGCATCTTGTCGAGATCGAGTCCCACCTTGCCGATTTTTACGCCATGATCAGCCAGGCTGTGCTGCGCCTCGAAAAATTTCTCTGAGGACTGCAACAGCGCCTTTGACGGGATACAGCCAACATTGAGACAGGTCCCTCCCAATGTCGACCTCTTATCGACACAAGCAACTTTCATGCCCAGTTGCGATGCACGGATCGCCGCGACATAGCCACCGGGTCCTGCTCCGATAACCACCAGATCATATTGTGTATCAGTCATGGAAAGTTCCTGTGGAAGACTGAGCGATTATATTTCGAGAAGAATACGATCAGGCTCTTCGATGCATTCTTTAACCCGAACCAGAAACGTCACTGCCTCGGATCCATCGATAATGCGGTGATCATAAGACAGCGCGAGATACATCATCGGTCGAATTTCAACCGCATCACCCACCGCGATGGGGCGTGGCTGGATTTTGTGCATCCCCAGAATGCCAGATTGCGGCGGATTCAGGATCGGCGTCGACATGAGTGAGCCATAAACGCCACCATTGGTAACCGTGAAGGTGCCACCTGTAAGTTCGTCCATCGACAGATTACCGTCGCGGGCGCGCTTACCCAGCGCACCGATTTCCTTCTCGATATCGGCAAAAGACTTACTGTCGGCATTTCGCAATACCGGCACGACCAGGCCCTGTTCCGTTCCAACCGCAACACCGAGATCGACGAAATTACGGTAGACAATATCATCACCATCAATGGTCGCATTGACGGCGGGCAGCTCTTTCAATGCTGCAATACAGGCCTTGGCGAAGAACGACATAAAGCCGAGCTTCACGCCATGTTTCTTCTGGAAATCCTCCTGATACTTTTTGCGCGCCGCCATGACATTGGTCATATCCACTTCATTAAAGGTGGTCAGCATGGCCGCTGTATTCTGAGCTTCCTTGAGCCGTTCAGCGATTCGTTTGCGAAGCCGCGTCATCGGAACGCGCTCTTCGCCCCGTTCATCGGGTGTTGCTGGCTTAACCGATGCGGTAGGTGCTTGTTCAGCAGGCGCAGCCGCCAGCTCGCCATCCAGATAGGCCTGCACATCGCCTTTGGTCAGCCGCCCACCTTTGCCAGTGCCCGCTATCTTGGAGGGATCAATCTTCCCCTCGTCGACCATTTTGCGCACTGCCGGTGACAGGGAGATATCGGTGCCTGCTGGTTTAAGGTCTGATTCGGCTTCAACGGATTCAGGAGCAGGCTCTTCCGCCGCGGGAGCCGCCGATGCCAGGGCCGGCGCCGCAACGCCATTGCCATCACCGATCATGCCGAGCACGGCGCCTACCTCTACCTCATTGCCGGCCTCAACAATGATTGACTCGAGCGTGCCGGATTCAGCGGCAGGGACTTCGAGCGTAACCTTGTCAGTTTCCAACTCAACAATCGGCTCATCTCGTTCCACCGTTTCGCCAACAGCCTTAAACCATTTTGCAACAGTTGCCTCGGCCACCGATTCACCTAGCTGTGGGACTTTGATTTCCATATCTTTGCCTTTCCGGTTTCAGGCCCAATGCCCGACCGTCCGTTAACTCATGTAAGCTGAAGCGCCTGATCTACAAGGGCCGCTTGTTCTCTGGTATGTCGTTTCGCGAGACCGGTCGCCGGAGAGGCCGCCTCTACCCGCCCGGCATAGGTTGGTCTTTTTGCGACGCCACCAATGTCTTCCAGTAACGCCTCGATCCGTCGGTCAACAAATGTCCAGGCGCCCATATTGGCTGGCTCTTCCTGACACCACACGACATCGGCATTTTTATAGCGCTCCAACTGTTCCTTGAGGGAAACGTTTGGGAATGGATAGAGCTGTTCGACCCGTACAATGGCGATATCCTCGATCCCGCGCTTATTTCTCTCGGCATAGAGATCGTAATAGACCTTGCCGGAGCACAGTACGACACGCTTCACCTTACTATCCGTAACCTGCTTGTCGGCTTCCGGCAGAACTCGATGGAAACACGTGCCCGGCCCCATATCCTCAAGTGTTGAGATACACAACTTGTGCCGCAGCAGCGATTTAGGTGTCATCACGATCAAGGGTTTGCGGAAATTTCGGTGTATCTGGCGCCGCAGCACGTGGAAATAGTTGGATGGTGTCGTCGGCATCACAACTTGCATATTGTCTTCGCCACAAAGCTGCAGGTACCGTTCAAGCCGCGCCGAGGAATGTTCAGGCCCCTGCCCCTCATAGCCATGCGGCAACAGCATCACGATGCCAGACATACGCAGCCACTTGCTCTCCGCCGAGGCGATAAACTGATCAATAATAACCTGAGCGCCATTGGCGAAATCACCAAACTGTGCTTCCCACATCACCAGCGCATCTGGTTCAACAAGGCTGATACCGTATTCGAACCCTAGAACGCCAGCTTCGGAGAGTGGGCTGTTATGGGCCACAAAACGCGATTGCCCTTCAGAAATATTCTCCAACGGTACGTAGGTTTCTTCTGTCTCCTGATCGATCAGGTAAGCGTGCCGTTGAGAAAATGTTCCACGTTGGACATCCTGTCCGGCCAGCCGGACAAGGTGCCCTTCCTGAACCAAACCACCAAATGCAAGAGCTTCCGCCGCAGACCAGTCAATACCCTCGCCGGTCTCGATCATCTTTTTCCGAGCCTCAAGAATTCGGCCTAGTTTTGGATGGAGGTTAAAACTCTCCGGAATTGAAACCAGCGCCTGGCCGATCTGTTTCAGTGTCTTTACTGGCAGATCCGTTTTACCACGGCGTTCTTCAAGCGTCGGGGCAACGTTGATATGGGACCATTTTCCATCCAGCCAATCAGCCTTATTCGGCTTATAGGTCTCGGCCGATTCAAAATCCTTGTTCAACTGATGGCGAATAGCATCCGCCATGGCCTTGGCGTGATCTTCCGTAACGACACCTTCCGCAACCAGCTTTTGGGCATAGATTGTTCGGGTGCTCGGCTGTTTGGCAATTGCCTTATACATCAAAGGTTGGGTGAAGGCAGGTTCATCTCCTTCGTTATGACCAAAGCGCCGATAGCACCACATATCAATCACGACATCCTTGCGGAATTCCTGCCGAAACTCCGTTGCGATCCGCGCCACATGGACAACAGCTTCCGGGTCGTCGCCATTAACATGAAAAATTGGTGCCTGAACCGTTTTCGATACATCAGACGGATAAGGTGACGAGCGGGAATGGCGGGGATTGGTGGTAAATCCAATCTGGTTATTGACTATAAAATGGATAGTGCCGCCCGCGCGATACCCCTGGACATCTGACAGGGCAAAGGTTTCTGCGACCAACCCCTGACCAGCAAACGCGGCATCGCCGTGCATCAGAATGCCTAGAACCCGACGCCGTTCCTTGTCTTTTAACTGGTGCTGTTTCGCCCGGACACGCCCAACGATAACCGGATCAACAGCTTCAAGATGCGAAGGGTTTGGCGAAAGGCTCAAATGGACGTTCTTGCCATCGAATTCAACATCAGCAGAGGTACCTAAATGATACTTTACGTCCCCAGACCCTTGCACCTCTTCAGGACTTGATGATTGGCCCTGAAATTCAGACAAAATGGCGATATCAGATTTTTTCATCACATGGGCGAGTACCGACAGACGACCGCGATGCGGCATCCCGATAACGACCTCTTCGACCCCAAGCTGACTGCCGCGTTTTAAAATCTGCTCCAGGCCCGGTATCAGACTTTCGCCGCCATCTAGACCAAAGCGCTTTGCGCCTGGGTATTTCACATTAAGAAAGTTTTCAAACCCTTCGGCTTCCGTAAGCCGTTCCAATATTGTTTCCCGTCCGCGCTGCGTAAAATCTGTTCGATTATGGCTTTCTTCAATCCGTTCCTGAATCCACTGTTTTTGGTCAGGCTCCTGAATATGCATGAATTCGACACCAATGGTGCCGCAATAAGTTTGCTGCAAACGCTCAATTATCTCGCGAAGCGTTGGATTTTCGAGTCCAAGGACATTGTCGATAAAAATATGCTTGTCGAGGTCAGCCTCAGTGAAGCCATAGGACCGGTAATCAAGCTCGGAGTTTTCCTCATGTTGATAAAGACCCAGAGGGTCCATATTGGAAGCGAGATGCCCTCTCACCCGATAGGACCGGATAAGCATTAACGCATGCAGGGAATCCACCGTCGCCTGACGGCTCTCTTCGGATGTTATGGAGGCTGCATATCCGTTGGATATTGGCTTTTCATCAGCCCCCGCAACCCCTACAACCCGGCTTCCGCGCGGGGCCCAACTCGCACCCTTTAGGGATTTTGCGACATTCGGGGCTTCATCATGCAGCTCAGCGAAAAAATGCTGCCACTCGGCATCAACTGACGACGCGTCATTGATATAGCGTGCGTACAGATCCTCGACAAAGGCGGCATTGCCGCCAGCAAGGAAAGAACTTCGTTCGAAAGTCTTTATCGACATTAATTGTCCAAGCGAATTGCCTAAACGAATAGTCTGGCCCTGATTTCCTTAACCATAATGACATACGCCAATGTGGTTAAGGGAATATGAGAAAATCAGGCGGCCGATTAGCCCTTCATAATCTTTAGCATCGTTTCGCCAAGCGCTGCCGGAGAATCCGCAACGGTAATACCGGCGCTTCTCATAGCGTCCATCTTGTCGTCTGCGCCACCTTTACCACCGGAAATAATGGCACCAGCATGACCCATACGGCGGCCCGGAGGTGCCGTCACACCAGCAATAAATCCGACAACCGGTTTTTTAACTTTGGAATGTTTGAGGAAATCGGCGGCATCTTCTTCTGCGCTACCCCCAATCTCACCAATCATGACGATACCCTGCGTTTCATCATCACCGAGGAACATATCGAGACAATCAATAAAATTCGTACCGTTAACGGGGTCACCGCCAATGCCAATACAGGTGGTCTGGCCGAGCCCGGCGGCCGTTGTCTGTGCAACGGCTTCATAGGTCAAGGTACCCGAACGGGACACAATCCCAATCTTGCCACGCTGGTGAATATGACCGGGCATAATACCGATCTTGCATTCATCTGGCGTAATCACACCCGGGCAGTTAGGGCCGATCAAACGCGTCGAAGAACCGGACAACGCCCGTTTAACCCGAACCATATCAATAACCGGAATGCCTTCCGTGATGCAGATCGCCAACGGAATTTCCGCTTCGATTGCCTCAAGGATGGCGTCGGCCGCAAATGGCGGCGGGACATAAATCACGCTGGCATTCGCATCGGTCTTATCAATCGCTTCGGCGACCGTATCAAATACCGGCAGGTCGAGATGCTGTTCACCGCCCTTGCCGGGTGTCACACCGCCAACCATCTGGGTGCCGTAGGCGATAGCCTGCTCGGAATGGAACGTGCCCTGCGCCCCGGTAAAACCCTGGCAAATAACCTTTGTATTCTTATCGACGAGAACAGCCATTACGCGGCCTCCTTCACGGCCTTAACAGCCTTCTCAGCAGCATCTCCAAGATCATCAGCCGCAATTATCGGCAGGCCAGACTCTTCAAGAATTGTTTTACCAAGTTCCACATTCGTGCCAGCAAGCCGGACCACCAACGGAACCGTCAAACTAACTTCGCGGGCGGCCGCAACAACACCTTCTGCGATAACATCACAGCGCATGATGCCGCCAAAGATATTGACCAGCAGGCCCTCAACATTGGGATCAGACAGGATCAGCTTAAAAGCCGCTGTTACACGCTCACGGGATGCCCCACCACCAACATCCAGGAAGTTTGCAGGCTCACCGCCATACAGCTTGATGATGTCCATGGTTGCCATCGCCAGCCCCGCACCATTGACCATGCAGCCAATATTGCCATCGAGCTTGACATAGTTGAGATCAAATTTGGCCGCTTCCAGCTCAGTTGGATCTTCTTCGCTTTCGTCACGCAGTTCAGCAATATCCTTATGGCGGAACAGCGCGTTGTCATCGAAGTTCATTTTCGCATCAAGCGCGATTACATCCCCTGAACCGGTAACCACCAATGGGTTGATCTCAACGATCGACGCATCCAGCTGTTCGAAAGCCTTATACATTGCCATCAGGAATTTCACGGCCGATTTGATCTGGTCGCCTTCTAACCCCAGACCAAAGGCTATTTTTCGGGCATGAAAAGCCTGCATGCCGCAGGCCGGATCAATCGCGACCTTGAGAATTTTCTCAGGTGTCTTTGCCGCGACCTCCTCGATCTCCATACCACCTTCCGTCGATGCCATTATCGTGACACGGCTGGTAGCCCTGTCGATCAGGAGACCCAAATAAAGTTCACGCGCGATGTCACAACCATCTTCGACATAAACCCGTCCGACTTCTTTACCCTCGGGACCTGTCTGATGCGTAATCAGTGTCATCCCAATCATTTCATCGGCGAGCTGTTTTACTTCATCAATTGATTTGGCCAGCTTTACGCCGCCACCCTTACCGCGTCCCCCGGCATGGATCTGCGCCTTGACGACCCAAACCGGACCACCAAGCTCTTCAGCGACTTTAACGGCCTCATCAGGGGTATAAGCAACGCCCCCTTTTGGCACGGCAACCCCGAAGCCCCGAAGGACTTCCTTGGCCTGATATTCATGAATATTCATGCGCGACTAGCCTTTGATCTTTTGTCAGGAAATTATTTCTTTTTCACAGCGGTCTTTTTACGAGCGGTTTTCTTTTTTGCCGGTTTTTTCTTGGCTTTTTGGTCCATGCGTTTGACCACATTGACCAAGGTCCGAACCGCTGCAACCGATGCCTTGAACTCTTTTTTCTCGCTGGCATTAAGTTCTATCTCGACAATTCGCTCGATCCCCTTGCCACCAATCACAACTGGCACACCAACATACAGACCTTTTACGCCATACTGGCCCGTAAGATAGGCACAGCACGGCAGAACCCGTTTCTGATCCTTGAGGTAGGCTTCTGCCATTTCAATCGCAGACGATGCTGGTGCATAGAAGGCCGAGCCAGTTTTAAGCAGAGCGACGATTTCAGCACCGCCATCGCGGGTGCGCTGAACGATCTCGTTCAATTTTGCCTTGGTCGTCCAACCCATCTTGATCAGATCAGGCAGCGGAATACCGGCAACCGTTGAGTAGCGCGGCAGCGGTACCATCGTGTCGCCGTGGCCGCCAAGAACGAACGCCGTGACATCGCGGACGGAGACGTTGAATTCTTCAGCCAGGAAATAACGGAAACGGGCTGAGTCAAGAATACCAGCCATACCAACAACGCGATTTGCAGGAAGACCAGAGGCTTCGCGGAGCGCCCAGACCATCGCATCAAGCGGGTTGGTGATGCAGATGACAAACGCTTTGGGGCACCATTGTTTGATACCCGCACCGACAGCCTTCATTACACTTGTATTGATCCCGATCAGATCGTCACGGCTCATACCCGGCTTGCGGGCCACGCCCGCAGTTACAATCACAACGTCGGAATCTTTAATTGCGCGATAGCTCGACGCACCCTTCATATTCGAATCAAAACCTTCGACCGGTGAAGATTCGGCAAGATCCAGTGCTTTACCGTCCGGGATACCTTTAACGATATCGAACATGACGACGTCGCCAAGTTCCTTCAGTCCAGCCAAATGGGCCAACGTGCCGCCAATGTTTCCGGCGCCAACAAGCGCGATTTTATTGCGTGTCATGAATGCTCCTCAATCGATCGATTGGTTGTGTTCCACGACGGTATCAACCAGAAACAGTATCATTATGGTTAAGTCGCCGCGACTGGGCGCGTAACTACCTGTTTTGACTAAAAAGAGCAAGAAAAACGGGTGTAAAATCACGAAATAGGAGTCAAAAACCTGCACAAGCCGGTTTTAAACGCCAATAAGGGAATTAGGGATCCCATGCTGATGCCATTAACGGCATCATTGAAATCGGCTAGCGGCGCGCCACCATCAGCTTTTTCACCTCAGAAATAGCTTGCGCCGGGTTAAGGTGTTTAGGGCAGGTCTTCGTGCAGTTCATAATGGTATGGCAGCGATACAGCCGGAACGGGTCTTCCAGATTGTCCAGACGTGCACCGGTATCCTCATCGCGGGAATCAGCGATCCAGCGATAGGCCTGCAGCAATGCTGCGGGACCAAGATAGCGATCGCCATTCCACCAATAGCTTGGGCAACTCGTCGAACAGCAAAAACACAGAACACATTCCCAAAGTCCATCAAGCTTCGCGCGCTCTTCGGGACTTTGCAGTCTTTCCTTATCCGGTGGCGGCGGGCTGGATGTTTTCAGCCATGGTTCAATTGAGGTGTATTGTGCATAGGCGCGTTTCAGATCAGGAACGAGGTCCTTGATCACTTCCATATGCGGCAGCGGATAAATTTTAGCATCGCCCTTAATGTCATCAATCGCCTTAATGCAGGAAAGCGTATTGGTGCCATCAACATTCATCGCACAGGAACCGCACACCCCTTCGCGGCAGGACCGCCGAAAAGTAAGTGTCGAATCCATCTCGTTCTTGATCTTGATCAGGGCATCGAGGACCATCGGCCCGCAGGTATCCATGTCGACTTCGTAGGTATCGACACTGGGGTTATCGCCACTATCCGGGTCATAACGATAGACCTGAAAACGTTTGATATTGGTTGCACCTTCTGGAGCCTTATGGGTCCTCCCGGTACTTACTTTTGAATTGGCGGGGAGCGCAAATTCAGCCATGTCTTATCCTCATTGAAGCCTTTACCGTGGCATCGATATCTAAAAAAGCTATTAGCAAAACCCGACCTCAGTAAACGCGTGCCTTAGGCGGTACCGCCTCGACATCGTCACTTAGCGTTTCGTTATGAACGGGCCGGTATTCAAAGCGACTGGTGCCATCATCATTCAGCCAGGCGACCGTATGTTTCATCCAGTTCTCATCATCGCGATCGGGATAATCCTCACGTGCATGGCCACCGCGGCTTTCTTTGCGGTTAATTGCGCCATGAATGCTGACCAATGCCTGCTGCAGCAGATTGTCAAATTCAAGCGCTTCAACCAGATCCGAATTCCAGATCATGCCACGGTCGGCAATTTTGAGATTGTCTTTCTGCGACCAGATCTTGGCCATCTTCTCGACGCCCTCAGCCATAACCTCTTCGGTACGGAACACAGCGCAATGCGCCTGCATCGT
>CALIBP010000071.1 GCA_938048165.1 uncultured Alphaproteobacteria bacterium
TTCGTTTGTTATCCCCTTCCATTCCACACCGGCCCAATACAGCCATTCGCCCTCTAGCCGGCCGAACACAGTGCGCCGCTGCTCGTCGGTGATGCACGACCACTCCTTACCGGCGCGATACAACCATTCGCCATCCAGTCGGCCGAATGCCTTGCGACGCATCTCGTCGGTAACCCCTCGCCACTTCTTGCCGGCGTGATACAGCCATTGACCCTCCAGCCGGTTGAACGCTGCGCGCCGCATATCGTCGGTGATCCCAGACCACCATATGCCGGCCTCAAGCAGCCAATAGCCCTCCAGCCTGTCAAACGCCTCGCGCTGCTGCTCGTCAGTGATACCCCACCAATACTCTTTAGCCTTAATCAGCCATTCGCCCTCCAGCCGGCTGAACGCTGCGCGCCGCATCTCGTCGGTGATCCCCGACCACCACCTGCCGGCCCAATACAGCCATTCGCCCTCTAGCCGGCTAAACGCCTCGCGCCGCATCGCATCGGTGACCCCTAACCAGCCGTCTTGAGGCCAGACCTGGATCGGCACCCACTCCAAACCGGCTTTATACAGCCATTTGCCCTCTAGCCATCTAAACGCCTTGCGCCGCATCTCTTTTGTAATTCCCGACCAGTTCCTGCCGGCCCAATACAGCCACTCGCCTTCCAGTCTGGCAAAAGCAGCGCGCCGCTGCTTGTCGGTGATCCCCGACCAATCACGTCCGGCCCAGTACAGCCATTCGCCATCCAGTCGGCCGAACGCTTCGCGCCGCATCTTGTCGGTAATCCCCGACCAATACCTGCCGGCGCGATACAGCCATTCGCCATCCAGTCGGCCGAACGCTTCGCGCCGCATCTCTTCGGTGATCCCCGACCAGTCCCTGCCTGCGATATACAGGGCCTCCCCCTTAAGACCTATGAAATCTTCTGTATTAGACATCGTTTGTATATAGTTATATGGGCTATTTCACACATGACAAGAACCATCGAGATTTTGATAATAAAGAAGATGAACCGAGGATAACCGTGTACCAGCAATTGTCATACAATTGCCGCAAAAATGCCTACAACTCTGTCTTGCGCATATACCTGCTCTCGCTTAGCTATCCTAAGTATTTATTCAGTTGTTCCCCTAAAGCAAATTCAATACTTGTGTACCTCTTTACTTTGGTTATTTTTATCCACCACGGATGCATCTGCAAACAGAACCACACAAACGCCTATATAAAGATATAATTATATTATGCGATTAAATTAATAAAAATGTGAACGCCCGTTTTGATCTCTTATATTTTTATGGTTATTTAGGTGGGATTTTAGTTTAATATAATCTATTAGCGTGATTTTATTTTTAGTATTCACCTTGTAGAGCAAACTAATTATATCTTCTTGTTTGATGCCAGGCCATTGAGCTAAATCTTAAAACAGCCATGTGTTACATAGATTACCTAGCATCTTACTTCGGTGGTCGTCTGTTATCTCCTCCCATTTCAGGGCGGGCCAATACAGCCATTCACCCTCCAACCGGCTGAGCGCCTCGCGCCGCTGTTCGTTGGTGATCCCCGGCCAGTCACAGCGGCCCCAACCAGCAATAGCCCTCTAGTCGATTGAATACCTCGCATCGCTGCTTGTCGGTGATCTCCGGCCAGTCACAGCAGCCAAACCAGGAATGGCCCTCTAGTCGATTGAATGCCTCGCACCGCTGCTTGTTGGCGATCCCCGACCACCGCTTACCGGCCTTGTACAGCCATTTACTCTTTACTCTCTAGCCGGCTGAACGTTTCACACCGCATATCGTCGGTGATTCCCCGTCAATGGGCGCCGGCCTCAGACGGCCATTCGTCCTCTAGATGGCTGAACACCTCACGCCGCTGCTCGTCGGTAACACACAGCCACTCTATGCCAGCGTAATACAGACATTCATCCTCTAATCGCCCGAACGCCGCGCGTCGCTGCTCGTCGGTGATCCCCCCCCCATACCAGACCGGCCCTGTACAGCCATGCGCCTTCTAGATGGCCGAACGCTGCGCGCTACTGCTCTTCGGTAACCCCCGGTCACCCCTCGCTGGCCTTGTATAGCCATTCACCCTCCAGACGGTCGAATGCCACGCGCCATATCTCATCGGCGATTCTAGGCCATTCATAGCCGGCGCGATACAGCCATTCGCCCTCCAGCCGGTCAAACGCCGCGCGTCGCTGCTCTTCAGTGATACCTACTTGCGCATATTCCTAATCTCACTCATCTATCCTAGTGTTTAGTATTCCTAGTGTTTAGTACTTACTTAGTTGTCTTCTTAAAGCAAAGTCAATGCCTGCGCATCCTTATGAGTTAGTATCCACAGACACTAGACATTTATTGGCGGTCCTCTAGATATATTTACCAACACACTATACAAGTTTTTATACATAAAATACATAACTTTATATCAAAATTAAATTAATGAGCCGAAAATTTTCCTTTTGGCTTCTTTATCTTTTTTATGCTTATTTAAGTGTGGTGTTGATTTAATATAATCCAGTAATTCAATTTCACTTTTATTATTTTCATTGTATAGCAAACTAATCATGTCTTCTTGTTTGATGTTGGGCCATTCAATTAAAGCCCGATATAGCCACTCGCCACGTAGTTTGCCTAGCAGCTTGCCTCGCTGGGCGTCTGTTATCCCCTTCCATGCCAGGCCGGCCTGATATAGCCCTTCACCTTCCAATCTACTGAACGCCTCGCGCCGCATATCGTCGGTGACACATGACCACTCTACGCCGGCCTTGTACAGCCATTCGCCCTCTAGCCGGCTGAACGCCGCGCGCCGCTGCTCGTCGGTGATTCCCGACCAGTTGCAGCCAGCCCGATACAGCCATTCGCCGTCTAGTCTGGTGAACGTCTCGCGGCGCATCTCATCGCTAATCCCCTTCCATTCCAGGCCGGCCAGATATAGTCCTTCGCCCTCCAGCCGGTTGAACGCCGCGCGCCGCAGCTCGTCGTTAACCCACGACCAGTTAATGCCGGCCCAGTACAGCCATTTGCCATCCAACCGCTCGAACGCCGCGCGCCGCTGTTTGTCGGTGACACCCGACCACCCTATGCCGGCCCAATACAGCCATTCACCTTCCAGCCGCTCGAACGCCGCGCGCCGCTGCTCGTCGGCGACCCCCGACCACCCTATACCGGCGCAATACAGCCATCTGTCTTCCAATTGGCTGAACGCAACGTGCCGCATCTCTTCAGTAATTCCCCGCCACTCCTTGCCGGCCCAAAATAGCCACTCGCCCTCTAGCAGGTTGAACGCTTTGCGCCGCTGTTCATCAGTAATCCCTGGCCACTCCTTGCCGGCCTTGTACAGCCATTCTCCCTCTAACCGGCCGAACGCCTCGCGTCGCATCTCTTCGGTAACCCACCACCACTCCTTGCCGGCCAGATATAGCCATTCGCCCTCCAGTCGGCTGAACGCCTCGCGCTGCTGCTCATAGTTAATCCCCATCCACGTCCAATCGATGCCGGCGCGATACAGCCATTCGCCCTCCAGTCGGCTGAACGCTTCGCGCCGCATATCGTCGGTAATCCCCGACCAATACGTGCCAGCGCGACACAGCCATTCGCCGTCTAACCTGGTGAACGCCTCGCGGCGCATATCATCGCTGATCCCCGACCAGTCCCTGCCCGCGATATACAGGGCCTTCCCCTTAAGACCTATAAAATCTTCTGTATTAGACATGGTTTGTATATAGTTATATGGGCTATTTCACACATGAGAAAAGCCGTCGAGATTTTGAGAATAAAGAAGATGAACCAAGGATAACCTTGTAGCAGCAATTGTCATACAATAGCTGCAAAAATGCCTATAACTCTATCTTGCGCATATTTCTGCCCTCGCTTAGCTATCCTAGTATTTATTCGGTTGACTTCTTAAGGCAAAGTCAATACCTCGCGCCTTTGCGCGTCAGTATCCACAGACACTTCTTGGTATTCCCAGGATGTATATGCCAACAGCGCCTCGTAAGTCGCTACGAACAAAAGATGTAATTTTATTGTATAATTAAATTGATAGATAGTAAAATACATTTTTACGTTTTTTATTATTTTCAGTATTATTTATATGTTTAGTTGATTTAATATAATCTAGTAGCACTATTTTATCTCTACTGTCCAAATTATAGAGCAAACTAATCACATCTTCTTGTTTGATGCCCCGCCATTCAATTAAGGCCCGATACAACCACTTGCCACGTAGTTTGCCTAGCATCTTGATTCGGTGGCCGACTGTTATCCCCTTCCATTTCAAGCCGGCCTTATACAGCCA
>CALIBP010000072.1 GCA_938048165.1 uncultured Alphaproteobacteria bacterium
CGATGGCCGCAAAGACGACCATTGTGCAGGTTGACCGGTTTGTTGAGTTGGGCGACATCGACCCTGAACAGGTCATTACACCAGGGATCTATGTCGACCGGGTGATGGAAGTAGAGGCGAGCTGATCATGGCAAGACTGACCCGCAAGCAGATCGCCTGGCGCGTCGCACAGGACATTCCCGAAGGGGCTTATGTGAATCTCGGTATCGGCGCGCCGGAAATGGTGGCGAATTACCTGCCCAAAGACCGCGAGGTGATTATCCATAGCGAGAACGGTCTGCTGGGGATGGGACCAACGCCGCCGCCCGGCGAAGAAAACCCGGACCTGATTAATGCTGGCAAGAAACCGGTCACGCTGGTCGATGGCGGCAGCATTTCCCATCACACGGATTCCTTCGCCATGATCCGTGGCGGCCATATTGATATCTGCGTGCTCGGCGCGTTTCAGGTTGCCCAGAATGGCGACCTCGCCAACTGGGCAACGCTGGACAATTCCCGTCCACCGGGTGTTGGCGGCGCGATGGATCTCGCGGTTGGGGCCAAGGATGTTTTTGTGATGACCGATCACTGTACCCGCGACGGTCAGCCAAAACTGCTCGAACAATGCAGCTACCCGCTGACCGGCAGCCGTGTTGTCACCCGTGTCTATTCAGATCACGCGCTGATCGACATTCGAGACGGTCGCTTTATCGTTCGCGAGATCGCCAACGGTATTACCGGCGACCAGCTTAGTGACATGACGGGTGCGCCTCTCGTGTTTGTAGATGACTGCAGACCCCTGCAGACGCCCGAATTGTAGATAAAGATGAACGCATACGAACTCCTCGGCGTCGACCGCCTTGCGGATCTCGATAAGATCAAGCAGGCCTATCGCCGCCTGGCCAAGGAACTACACCCCGATGTCAATTCCGGCGATGAAGAAGCCGCCGACCGTTTCAAGCACATTACCGCCGCTTATAACCTGCTCGCCGATGCAAAAAAGCGTGCGGAATATGACCGTAACGCCGGTCGCAAAGGCGGCGCCCCGGGCTATGGCGCACCATGGGAAAAAGGCGGTGTCTGGTATGACTTTGAAATCGACGAGACAACGGGCGAACGGATCAATGATCTTTATGGTGATGTCGCGGGTACCCGGCTCGGCCGGGTGAAGGGGGCGGCTGCGACCTCAATGAAAGTCAAAGGCCAGGATGTCGCTGCGAAATTGAAGATCACCGAAACAGAAGCCCGCGAAGGCATCTGCAAACTGGTGACAACGATGACCGGGCTCAGCGTCGCGGTTGACGTTCCCGCCGGTCATATCAATGGCAAGACAATTAAAATTCCGGGCTTTGGAATCGAAGGGTTCGGCGGCGCTGAACCTGGGGACCTCAACGTTATTGTTGAGATCATCCCCGACCCATCCATTGAAGCGACAAAGCCCTAAACAGCCTCACGCCATGAAAGAGCTGTCCTGGCGAACCTGCCGCCGATAGGCTGCCTGCCAATCAGTATCACCAATTGGCGCGTTGCCTGACCGGCCCGCTATTTGCGACACCGTGAATTCGCAGACTTCTTTTGAAAGCGGCACGGGCGTTGAATTGGTCGCCAGAAGCCGCTCCTGGGTTTCGCAGGCCTGTACCAAACGGCCCATAAAGGCCATCGCCTCAGCAATCGTCCGCCCAACAGTCAACAGACCATGATTGCGCATGATCATCGTAAATTTATCACCAAGATCAGCGAGGATGCGCGGCGCCTCATCTGCTTCCTGCGCGATACCTTCAAAGTCGTGATAGGAGACCTGCCCGTATACCGAACACGACCCCTGATCAAAAAACATCAGCCCTTCTTCCATAGCAGAGACCACGACACCGGCCATCGGATGAAGATGAATCGTGCAATCGATATGTGGCATTTCCCGCTGGATCGCGCTGTGAAAATTCAGTCCGGCCGGGCGCGGCTTGCGATCCGTATCGCTTAACACCTTGCCGCTATGGTCAAGCTTCAGCAGATTGGAGGCGGTAATCTCATCCCAGGCAAAATCAGACGCGTTCATCAGAAAATGCTCCGGCTCATCCGGCACCCGCGCTGTCATGTGGTTAGCTGTCGAGCCGTTCCAGCCCCGCGCATAACAAATGCGAAACGCGGCGGCGAGTTGCACGCGGGCGTCCCATTCCGCTTCTGAGACCTTGCCCCGCAGTGAGTCTTCTTCATGTAGTGAAATTGCTGATGTCGCCATATTTATCTCCAATATCTCTAATATCTTTGAACCGTCACTCGGCCGCCGCAATGAGCCCTTCAGCTTCAAGCAAGGGCAACACGCCGCCGGCCTTCATGGTATCGAGCAGGACAGCGGGGACTGGTCGTCCCCGCAAGACATCGCCGGTGCGCCTGTTGGTCACTGTAAAATCTTCAAACGAGACTTTCGCCTCATCACCTTCTTCAAACGCGGTCGAGATACCCGCGCATTCCAGCGCCAGAAAACCCCAATTGACACAGTTGCGATAGAACAGACCGTTGATCGACTCCGCCACCATACCGGCAAGCCCCGTATTCCGCAGTGAACGCGCCGCCGGGCGCGACGACCCCATGCCGAAATTATGCCCGCCAATCAGAATGTCGCCACTGGCAACCTCGTCAATCCAGCCGGGCCGGTTAGCTTCAAACACGCAACGCAATTGTTCCGCTTCGGTAAAAAGCTGCGCCCGTCCAGGGAGGATCAAATCGGTATTGATGTTGTCGCCAAACTTCCAGGTCTTGCCGGTGAATTCCATGACCCCCTCCCTCAATTCAGAAAATCACGGGGATCAGCAATCATCCCTTTGATCGCCGATGCCGCTACTGTCGCTGGTGAGCCCATATAAACCTTGGAGTCAGAGTCACCCATCCGACCTTTGAAGTTCCGGGTACTCGCAGTGATACAGCTTTCACCAGCGGCAAGAATGCCGAGATGGCCGCCACCACAAGCGCCGCAGGTTGCGTTGGTCACAACCGCTCCGGCTTCGATCAGCGTTTCGATATAGCCATGGCGAAGCGCTTCAAGATAGATATTTTGCGTGCCCGGTGTAATAAGCAGGCGAACATTGGATGCCACTTTATTCCCTTTAAGGACAGCCGCCGCGGCCGCGAAATCATCCAGCGTTCCATTGGCACATGAACCGATAAACGCCTGATCAATATGGGTGCCCGCGACCTCGCCAACCTTTTGCGAATTCTCCAACACGGTATCGGGCAAGGCCACCAACGGCTCCATCTCATCGAGTTTGATGGTCCGCCTGTCGAGATAGGTCGCATCTTCGTCAGGATATTGCGCTTCAAAGGGTGCCGGATTGCGTTCGCGAACATAATCCAGCATGACGTCATCCGGCTCGAAGGTCGCGAACTCTGCCGATAATTCAGCGCACATCGTGGTCATCGTGCGTCGCGCATTGATTGACAGTCCTGGTAAAGCCCCGCCACCAAATTCAACGTTCTGGTTGGCGTGCGAGCCATAGGTGTCAGCAATGTGGAGAAACACATCTTTCATAGAGACAGGCGCCTCAAGTTTGCCCTCAAAGTCATAACGGATGGTTTCGCCGACCCGGAACCAGGTTTCGCCCTTGGTAACGGCATAGAACATGTCCGGCGCGCCGGTGCCGCGCGCGGCACAATTGAAAACCCCCGCACTACAGGTATGGGAATCGCCACAGACCAGAACAGACCCCGGCAGCGCATAACCATGATCAGCAACCAGCACATGGCTGATACCCTGTTTCGCGCCAACATCATGGAACCGTTCGATATCAAATTTCTTGACGAACTCGCGACCAATTTTTTGCGCGGTCGCACTGACGATATCCTTGGCCGGGACCCGATGATCAAATACCACGACGATCCGGTCGCGGTCATGAACTTTCAAAATCTCGCGCCAGATTGATGGCGCAAAATTATTGTCATAAAGAACTGCCGTGCCAACCTGGACGACAACGAGATCGCCTGGCTTGACCACTTCCTGACCAGAATTCTTGGCCAGGATTTTTTCAATCGCCGTCATGCCCATCGTAGTATTCCTCTAACCCTCTTTCTTTATCTATCCGTGGTCGGCATAAACCCAACCGAGCCTTCATATTTAGCCAGCACTTCTTCACTGGGCAGAAACTCTTCCTCGAGTTCCCGTATCGTATCAAAACCCATAAAAGCGTGAATGTCGCCCACCGGATGATTTTTTACTTCTGCGAGGAAGGCTTTCTGGCAAGCCACGTCTTTTTCCTTGAAGTCATGCATGAAATCCCACATCGCGCGCGCACTGGATCGCAAGGCACCGGTCGCAAAGCTCACCATAGCGATGCCCATCTCGTTGAGCTCTTCAAGAGTCAGCATGGGTGACACGCCGGTGCGGTTATAATGGATCGGTGCCTCTACCTTGTCGCAAACCTCGGCGATCTCTTCTTTGGTCGTGAGACCTTCAGGGAAAATCATATCGACACCAGCATCAAGATAGGCCTTGGAGCGTTCGATGACCGCCTCGACCGAGCCACCGGCGACGCCGCGTGCATCGGTGCGCGCAATAAGCACAAAATCCGGGTCCAGTTCATCCCGAATTTTCGCCGCAGCGCGGTATTTTCCCGCTGCTTCTTCCAAAGGAATGATCTGTTTGCCGGCAACGTGGCCGCAACGTTTTGGTGCCACCTGATCCTCGATATGAATCCCTGCGACACCAGCACGAATAAAATCTTCAACTGTCCGGATAACGTTGATGGCATTGCCGTAGCCCGTATCGGCATCCGCTATCGCCGGAATATTCACCGCGCCCGCGATATAGCGCGACATCATCACCATCTCATCAAGCGTGATCAGCCCGACATCCGGCTTTCCCAATAATGTCGCTGAGACCGCATAACCGGAAACCCCGCAGGATTGAAATCCAGCGGCTTCGATGATCTTCGCACTCAATGCATTATGAGCCCCCGGCTTTACAATCACCTCGCTACCTGCCAGCAGGGTACGAAACACTTTGCTCATTGATTCTCGCGGCATTCGAGCCTCCCTAATTCTGTATTTGATCCAAACCATAGAGCGTCGAGCGCTAGCGGGATAGTTCATCCACCCTTCTAATCACCATCATTTCCGGTGACAATTGACCCGAACCGGCAAACGCCGTATCAAAATAATCTGACAAATAAGATCGGGAAACCGATGCGGAGGGAGAAACCATGCCGACCATTGCGGCTAACGGAATAAACTTTAATTACCAGATCGATGGCCCCGAAGGCGCGCCCTGGATCACGTTTTCAAATTCGCTCGCGACCAATCTTTCGATGTGGGACGAGCAGGCAGCGCTGCTGTCAAATGACTGGCGCGTCCTGCGCTATGACCAGCGTGGTCATGGTGGCACCGACGCAACGACCCCACCCTACACATTCGATCTCCTGGTTCAGGATCTGATCGCCTTGTGGGATGCGCTGGGCGTTAAGCGCAGTGTCTTGTGCGGGCTCTCGATGGGCGGCACCACGGGACTTGGCATTGCCATCGATCATGACGAGCGGCTTGCCGCCTATATCGGCTGCGATTTGCCGCATCATTCTCCGGACGGCTTTGTCCAGGCGTGGAATGAACGACAGGCAATGGCCAGGGAAGGCGGCATGGAGGGTATGGCGCAACCCACGGCAACCCGTTGGTTTACTGATGCGTATGCCAATAATCCGGCCAATGCCGCAACGATGAAAAAGATCATCGGTATGATCAGCACGACCAAGCTGGATGGCTTTCTCGGCTGCTCCAGTGCCCTGCAGACTATCGATTATCATGGCCGGATCGAGAAAATTAAGGTGCCGACCCTGTTTATTTCCGGTGCCGAAGATCCTGCCGCCGGGCCACATGAAATGGCACCGCTTCTGGATATGTTGCCGGGAACTGAACTGCATGTCGTCCCCGATGCCGGACATATCGCCAATATGGAAAACGCCGAGAACTTTAATGCGGCTCTCACCGGTTTTCTCAACAGCCTGTAAGGAAAGAGACAAGTATAATGAGTAACAAAAAACCCGTAGGTATCCGCCGGATCGTCACCGGCCATGACGAAAATGGCGTCGCCGTCGTCATCGATGACGGCCCGACACCGGGCGTAAAGACCACACCAAACCGTCCTGGTGTGATTTTCCATAATATGTGGACGACCCAGACCACTCCTGCGAATTTTGATGAGCCAACGGAAGCCACCAGCGTTGATCTGCCCTTACCACCACCCAAAGAGGGCACGACATTCCGCCTGATCGAATTCCCACCGGAATCCAAGGTCGAACAGGTTGACGAGGAAACCGCAAAAAAAGCCTTCCAGGAGTATGGCGCTGATGGTGCGCTCCAGCATGGTGATAGTGACAAGCAAAAAAAGCAGCATTCCTTTATGCATCAGACAGACACGGTTGATTATGCGATTTGTCTTTCAGGTGAAATGACCATGTATCTCGATGATTCAGAAGTAGTGATGAAGGCTGGCGACGTGATGGTGCAGCGCGGCACCAACCATGCCTGGGTCAACAAATCGGATGAATATTGCACGATGGCCTTTGTCCTGATTGGTGGCGAAGGCAAGCAGGGCAGAGGATAAAAACCTGACCGACGATCAAACAGGGCGTGGTCCAGTTGCCGACCGTCGCGAAGACGTAACGGAACGGTTTGGTCAAACCCTGAATGATCCTTATTCCTGGATTCGCGATCCTGACTGGCAGCGTGTCATGCGGGAGCCCGAAACGCTGCGGGCTGATATCCGCGATCATCTCGAAGCGGAAAATGCCTACACGGACAGCACTCTAAAACCCATTGAGGCGCTGCGCGACAAACTAACCGCAGAGCTTAAAGCACGAATCAAGGAAGATGACGCATCAGTGCCCACACCCGATGGCGATTGGGCCTATTACCGGCGTTTTGCCACAGGCGGTCAGTACCCAATTCTGTGTCGACGGCCCCGTAACGCCAACGTCACCACAGACGAACAAATTTTGATCGATGGTAATAAGGAAGCCGAGGGCGAGAAATTCTTTTCAATTGGTGGCGCGACGCATAACCCCGATCACACATTGCTCGCCGCAGCGATAGACCGCAATGGCTCAGAAAATTGTGTCATCGAAATTCGTGACTTGAAAAATGTTGCCACTCTGCCCGACCGCATTGAGAGCACCCAAGGTGACATGGTGTTTTCTGCCGATGGCAAGATGCTGTTCTATACCGTGCTGGATGACAATCATCGACCCAACAAGGTGTTCCGTCATCAAATAGGCAGTGATCCCGCTCAGGATGCTCTCATCTATGAAGAATCCGACCCAGGCTTCTTTATTGGCGTCGGAAAGACGGAAAGCGGTCGTTATATCCTGATCGATGCCCATGATCACGCCGACACCAGCGAGGTCTGGATAATCGATGCCCAGACCCCTGAGGTCGAACCACGCCTCATCGCTAAACGCGACACCGGCGTCAGCTACGACGTTAGCGATCATGGCGACCGGCTGATCATTCATACAAACATTGACGGTGCGGTTGATTTCAAAATCGTGAAAACCCCGCTTAAAAGCCCAACCCCCGAAAACTGGACCAATATCATTCCGCATCGCCTGGGCTGCCTGATCCGCTCGACGATCCTGTTCGAGAACTATCTGGTTCGGCTGGAACGAGAGGCCGCCCTGCCCCGCATCGTTATCCGAGATATTTCATCAGATGAAGAACACGTCATCGAGTTCGATGAAGAGGCCTACGATCTATCTCTCCATCCCGGATACGAGTATGCAACCACCACCTTGCGCTTCGCCTATTCATCACCGACAACGCCGCAGCGCATCTACGACTATGATATGGCAACGCGCGAGCGGGTGTTGCGCAGAGAACAGGAAATTCCATCGGGCCATAACCCGGAAGATTATATTTGCCGCCGTATCATGGCACCGAGCCACGATGGCGTTGAGGTTCCGGTCACCGTCCTGCACCGTAAAGATACGCTGATCGATGGCTCCGCCCCAATGCTGCTCTATGGCTACGGCTCTTATGGCTATGCAATGCCAGCCGCCTTTTCACCCAACGTCTTTAGTCTCGTTGATCGCGGCATGGTCTATGCCATTGCCCATATACGCGGCGGTACCGAAGGCGGCTACAACTGGTATCTTGATGGTAAGCTCAAGAAAAAGAGGAATACCTTCCTCGACTTCATCGGCGCTGCCGAACATCTGACCGCTGAGGGCTACACCACAAGTGGCAACATTGTCGCGCAGGGAAGGTCAGCGGGCGGCATGCTGATGGGCGCCGTCGCCAATATGCGCCCCGATCTCTTCAAGGGTATTTTGGGCGAAGTGCCTTTCGTTGATGTCATCAATACGATGTCAGATGAAACGCTGCCCCTCACGCCACCGGAATGGGTCGAATGGGGTGACCCGATCCGCGATGAGGCGGCTTTTGAGGACATGGCGGCCTACTGCCCCTACACGAATATTTCTGATCAGCCCTATCCAAATGTTTTGGCTACTGGTGGCCTCACCGATCCGCGCGTGACCTATTGGGAACCAGCCAAATGGGCAGTGAAGCTCCGTCATCATAACACTGGAGACAACCAAATCCTGTGCTGGATTAATATGGAGGCCGGGCATGGCGGTGCCTCGGGGCGGTTCGACCGCCTCAAGGAAGTGGCCCTGTCATATGGATTTGCGCTGATGGTTACCGGCAAGGCAGGATCGTGACACTTTCCTTCAATTCAAAGGAGTCCGCGCGCCAGCATGTCTGGGACACCCTGAAAGAACAACGCCAGGCGCGGTTTCCGTTCCCAGTCCATGGCCGTATTCCGAATTTCAAACGAGCCGAAGCCGCAGCCGCGCGGCTTTTTGAGCAATCCCCCTGGAAAGAAGCGAAATATCTGAAAATCAATCCGGATTCGCCGCAGCGCCCTGTTCGGATAGAGGCGCTAAAACGCGGCATCACCTATTTTATGCCGACACCACGGCTCAAGGCAGGGTTCAAGAAATTCGATCCGGCAAAGATTGGCACCGAGAATTTTGCCAGGGCGACAGCCCTTTCTACCTGCGATGAATGGGCGGAAGAAGTTTCTTTGGAGTCCATGCCACAAGTCGATGCCATCGTTGCGGGGTCGGTCGCTGTGACCCGAACAGGCAAACGATGCGGCAAAGGCGAAGGTTATAGTGATATCGAATTCGCCATCCTGCGGGAACTTGGCCACAAGCCGGTACCAGTCGCCACGACCGTTCACCAACTGTCTGTGGTCGATGACTTTCCCCGTGACGAGATTGATTTACCGCTATCGCTGGTCATTACCCCTGACGAAACAATCGAGGTGGCCGTACCCTTCCCGCCACCGGATGGGATTCATTGGGATCGGTTAAGCGATCAGGACCTTGAGGACATGCCTATCCTAAAAGACCTCAAGGCCCTAAGTGCCAGAAAGTAATTTATTTTTCAGCCAATCGTTTGACCCTCTCTCTGAGGCCGCCTAAATTGCCTGTATGAAAATCGCATCTCTAAAAGACGGCCGCGACGGAAAACTCGTCCTGGTCACCAATGATCTCAAACGCATGGCCTCCGCCGAAGGCATTGCCCCGACAATGCAGGCTGCCCTCGATGACTGGGCTGAAATCGCGCCCAAACTTCGAAACCGATGGGAAGCCCTTGAAGGCGACAGCGTTGCTGGCGGACCATTCGACCCCTCGAAATGCGCCGCGCCGCTGCCGCGCTGCTATCACTGGGCCGATGGCAGTGTTTATCTCAACCATATGGAGCTTGTCCGCAAATCACGTGGCGCCACAATGCCTGACAGTTTTTTGACGGACCCTCTCATGTATCAGGGCGGCTCCGATATCCTACTGGGCCCCTGTGATGACATTCCGGTTATCGACGAGGATTGGGGTGTCGACCTTGAGGCCGAGGTGGCGGTGATCACCGACGATGTTCCGATGGGTATTTCCGCTGAGGACGCCCCCAACCATATCGTCCTCGTACTTCTGGCAAACGATGTTTCTCTTCGCAATTTAATCCCCAGTGAACTGGGCAAGAGCTTTGGCTTCTATCAATCAAAACCCCCGACCGCCTTTTCGCCAGTCGCCGTAACTCCCTCAGACCTCGGTGAGTATTGGGATGGCCGCAAGCTGATGGGTCGCGTCACAGCGACAACCAACGGCAAGGTACTCGGTGACCCCGATGCCGGCGTCGATATGTATTTCGACTTTGGCGAACTGATAGCCCATGCGGCCAAAACACGCCCGCTCGGTGCCGGGACCATTATTGGCTCAGGAACAATTTCCAATCGGGATCCCGCCCATGGCTCCACCTGTATCGCCGAAGTTCGGACTATCGAGACGATCGAACAGGGTGAACCCAAAATGCCCTATCTGAAATTTGGTGATACCGTTCGCATTGAAATGATGGATAATGACGGCAACTCAATCTTCGGCGCGATAGATCAGAAAGTCGTGCAGTTCACGCCCTAGCAGTGAGGTCAGCCATGCCAGACGACACCACCCCTCTTACAGCCGCCAATCAGTCTAGCGAGGCGGTCCCTGCTATTACTGGGCTAAATCATTTTGCCTGGCGATGTCGTGACGCCGAGGAAACCCGGCATTTTTACGAAGATATTTTAGGGTTGCCGCTGGTCCATACAATTGCCCTCGATCACGTACCCTCGACCGGAGAATATAACCCCTATATGCATCTGTTTTTCCGGATGAAAAACGGCTCCTGCATAGCATTCTTTGACCTCGCCGATGGCGGACAATATACACCGGATCCCGGAACACCTCTCTGGGTCAATCATTTCGCGTTTGAAGTCGATACTGTCGATGAAGTCCATATCATGCGAGAGCGTCTTGTAGCAGAAGGCATCAAAGTCATTGGACCGACGGACCATGGCTTTATTCAATCAATCTACTTCTTCGACCCCAACAATCTTCGGCTGGAAATCACCTGCAATACGGCGACGGCTGACGAAACCGAAGCCTATGCCGATCGGGCTCACGATCACCTGAAAGAATGGTTGGCGGCGCACCCGAAGCCTTAGTCAAACAGCTGTAAATTTGTAGAGTCAGAGTTTGATGCCGGAATCAGAGCTGATTTCACTGGATGTAATCGCTGGCCGCGGCCCGCGAATATATGCCGCGCTTCGCAGAGCTCCAGGGAGAAAATGCGCTGCGCTCATCGTTCACCCTTCGAGTAATTTCTTTGACCATTACCTTATGGACGAGTTGCCAATACGGGGCGTGTCGTTACTGGCGCTCAACACCCGCTATCTGAACAACGATCCGCATCTCATATTCGAACATATAATCGATGATGTCGGTGCTGGTGTTCGATACCTCCGGGAACAAGGCTTCGACAAAATTATCCTTCTGGGGAATTCCGGAGGGGCCTCGACGGTCGCACTTTATCAGGCTGAGGCCGAAAACCTGACGATTTCGGATACGCCCGCCGGTGATTCCGTGCGCCTGACAGCCGAAAATCTGCCACCCGCAGATGGAATTGCACTTTTTGGCGCCCATCCCGGACGATCATTACTGCTTCTTAAATGGATCGACGCTTCGGTCACCGATGAAGACGATCCGCTCTCCATTGACAGTAGCCTCGACATTTTCAATCCGAAAAACGGGCCGCCCTTCAGTCGCCAGTTTGTGTCAAAAATCCGAAGAGCGCAGCAGGAAAGGTCCGCTTTCATAACCAAACGAACCTTACAAAGACTGAAATCGCTGCGCACCAGCCCTGAAACGTCACGCGACGAAGCCTTTATCGTTCACCGAACCTGTGCCGATCCGAGATTTTTCGACCTAACCCTTGACCCCAACGACCGTAAGGCTGGGATGGTCTGGGGTGACCCCTATCGATTGAATTACGGGCCACGCGATATTGCCCGCTTTACGACCCTAACCTCATGGATGAGCCAGTGGTCTCTAGCCTCTCGGGCGCACGGTCCTGATTGTATTGCCCGCACGAATGTTCCGGTGCTCAATCTCGAATTCACGGCTGATACCAATGCGCTGCCAAGTGATATTGCGATGTGGTATGATGCTGCTGGCGACCGCCAGAAATTCTTCCGTATCAAGGATGCCACCCATTTTCTCATTAATCAGCCCGACATCCGATGTGATGTCGGAGAGGTGATCGCCGATTGGTCCCTAAAGTTGTAGCAAAAACAGCTATTTACACAGAAAAAACAACAAGACTAACCAGCCAACTCCTCTATAATACTGACGTTGTCAGTTTGCCGCGTATTATAGGCAAGCAGGCACGATAACCTTGGGTAGGTATTATATTGGCGACTTCACGAGCTGGCACCACAGCACCGTCAGACAGCACCAAGAACGGTAAAGTCGATGGTATGGCCACGAGATCATCAAAGAAAAAGAGACCACATGGTCACAAGTTGCAGTTTATTCTGTTTGCGGCCCTCGTCACGATTTCGGCCTTACCGGTAATTCTTCTCGAAGCATGGGTCCAACATTCCGCCTATCAGCGTGAAATCCAGACCGTTAGGGAAAAACATCTCCTGATCGCCCGTAACCTTAGTGGCGTCCTTGATCGCTATATTACCGACGTTGAAGAAGGTTTTAGAGCAGCCGTCGCGAGCGCCGACGAAAACGGCGCCCATCCCGCAATGACCCGGTTATTGCGCTCTCTCAGCTTTCTTCACGATTGCGTTCTGAATTGAGAAAATAAGGTTGTCCAGTCCATCATGCGTCAACCGCCGGGCGAGACGCCGCTCGGCATTTCGACGAACAC
>CALIBP010000073.1 GCA_938048165.1 uncultured Alphaproteobacteria bacterium
TGCAGATTGGAAACTCGACCGTCGCATTGCCCATACTCCTAATATTCAATACCGAAGTAAGGGCACGGTAGCTCACTATCAACTGGTGCGCATTAGATAACCGGGTCGTTAGGCGACGACCTCAACCAGTTCGATATCGAATACAAGGTCCTGACCAGCGAGTGGATGATTACCATCCAGTGTCACGGTTTCGTCATTCATTTCCATGACAACAAAAACCAGGTCCTGACCATTTGGCGCCGTTGCTTGTAATTGGCCACCAACAGCCAACTCCACTTCAGGCGGGATGACTGAACGTTCTACCGTCTGGATCGCTTCATCGACTTTGGGGCCGTATGCATTCTCTGCTTCAATCTCAACTGTCGCCTTATCGCCGACACTCATTCCAACAACTGAAGCCTCCAGTTCCGGGATGATGTTCTTTTCACCGATTTTGAATTCCAGCGGCTCGCGGCCTTCAGAGGAATCGAAGACTGTCCCGTCGGTTAATTTTCCGGTGTAATGAATCTTGACGGTATCGCCGTCATTGGCTTGCGACATGGTATGTCCCCTTTCTTCCCGATACTCCCGCATCTTGGTGAGCTGGCGACATACCGAGCCTTGGTCGGCCGACAGAAATAAATGTCAAAACCTCTTACGCCCGACACGACAAACCCGCGCAAATTGGCGGATTTTTGAGATGGTGCTGGTGTTTCAACTCTTCGTGCAAGGTCGGGCAGCGGTCCCGATATGTCAACCACTTTCCCGGAATAACGAAAAATCGACATCCTTTGCTGGCCAGCAATTGCCGATCCCAAAACTTCAGATAAACTAATGTCACATCAGTTCTTTGGAGATCACGACATGACGCGCTATTCGATCAGCCAGCCGGTAACCCAGGTTGAAGCACCAAGGCTCCTCAAAGGCGAAGGACGCTACACCGATGACGTAAAGCTGCCCTTTGAATGCCATGCTGTCTTCCTGCGTTCGCCCCATGCGCATGCTAAAATTGTTTCGATAGATACCAAGGCAGCCAAACAGCAACCCGGCATCATTGACGTCTTTACCGGCGATGACGTTGCCGAAGACAAGATTGGTCATGTCGCCGGGAACCCCTCTCCCAAACGCAGCGATGGTCGACCCGGATTTCGGCCACCCCGCGAGCCAATCACGCGAGATCGCGTTGTCCATGTCGGGCAGCTGGTCGCCATGGTTGTCGCGGAGTCGATTAATCAGGCCAAGGACGCGGCGGAAGCGATTGCGATTGAGTACGAAATTCTCGACGCCGCAATCGACCCTATTGCGAATGGGAAACCTGATGCGCCACAGCTTTGGCCGGATGGTGAGAACAACGAGGCCTTCACGGCAAAAAAAGGCGATGCCGAGGCGACGGATGCCGCCCTCAAGGCCGCACCGCATGTCCTCAAGGAAACCATGACGGTCACCCGTGTTACGGCCAACACGATGGAACCCCGCGCGGTGGTTGCCAGCTATGATCCCGGTCGGGAGCATTATACCGTCTATGCCTGCCAGCAACGCCCATTCGTCTGGCGCAATATGATGACCAAAAAGATGTTTAACATCGAAGAAAACCAGATGACCGTCATCGCCGGCGATGTCGGCGGTTCATTCGGCATGAAAGGCGGGCTGTACCCCGAGGTACCGCTAGCCGCCTGGGCCGCAAAACGCGTTGGCCGCCCGGTGAAATGGGTGTGTGAACGCAGCGAAGGCCATATCGCCGATGATCAGGCGCGCGACATCGTGTTTGACGCCGAGCTGGGCTTTGATGATGACGGAAAATTCCATGGCTACCGAGTTCGTGCTCACGCCAATGTTGGCGCCTTCCTGTCGATGAATGGCTTCGGCTCTCCGAACGGCGCCGCGAGTTATCTTTGCAGCACCTATGACATGCCAGCCGTCCACGGACATTCAACCGCCACCCTGACCAATACCGTGCCGATGGCAAACTATCGCGGACCATCAGGCACACCGGGCAGCTATGTTCTTGAACGGATGATTGATCTTGCCGCCAAGCAGCTTGATCTCGACCCGTCTGAAATTCGCCGTCGGAATTACATTCCACCCGAGGCCATGCCCTGCAAATTGCCAAATGGCGAAACCTATGACTGTGGTGAATTTGAAGTGGTCATGGATAAATGCCTCGAGCTGGCCGATTACAAAAATGCAGCAACGCGTCGGGCAGATGCCGAAGCCCGTGGCAAGCTTTATGGACTCGGGGTTTCCTCTAGCGTTGACCCTTCCGGCAGCCCGGCCCCGGAAGCGGCAGAATTACGCTTCGACCCGGGTGGAACGGTAACCGTCATGACCGCCTCAACGGCTGGCGGACAAAGCCACGCCACGATCTATACCCAAATCGTCTCTGAAACTCTGGGGATTGATGCCGAAAAAGTTCGGGTGGTGGAAGGTGATACCAGTCAGCACAGCTTTGGTTCCGGCACCGGTGCCGCCCGGACTGCCACGATCTGCGGCAGCGTCGTTTTGCTCGCCGCCCAGAAGACCCGTGAGAAAGCCATGAAGATCGCCGCTCACATGCTGGAAGCCGCCGACGATGATATCGAGTTTGACAATGGTGAGTTCAAAGTCGCCGGAACTGATCGCAGTGTGGCTCTGGCGGATATAGTCGATGTCGCCTTTGAGCCCAAGAAAGTACCGCCTGGCATGGAGTTCGGACTATACGAGACAGCAAGCTGGTCACCAGAAACCACGAATATTCCAAACACCTATCATGTCTGCGAAGTCGAAATTGATCCGGATACAGGCACCAGTGAGATCATCCGCTACGCTGCAGTTCATGATGTCGGTGTGGAACTAAATCCCGTGCTGGTCGACGGCCAGGTTATCGGCGGCATCGCGCAAGGTGTCGGCCAGGCTCTTATGGAGCAGGTAGTCTATGATTCAGACGGTCAGGTCCTTACCGGATCGTTTATGGATTACTGCATGCCACGGGCATCTGATTTTTGCGAGTTCAAGCTGGATCGTCATCCGGTACCAACGGCGACTAATCCACTTGGCGTTAAAGGCGCTGGCGAAGGGGGTACGGTTGGTGCCCTCGCCGCTGTGATGAATGCTGTCAATAATGCGCTGGAGCCGCTCGGCGTTCACAACATTGCCATGCCCGCGACCCCGGAAAAGATCTGGAAAGCAATTCAGGAAGCTGCCTGATCAGGCCCGGACAAGCTTGCCTGGCAGGACGTCGCGGAGGCGGTAGATCAGATAGATCACCAGGACCACGTTGGCAGCGTTAAAGGCTGCGCCAACGAGGAAGGGCGACGTATATGATCCTGTCAGATCAAACAGATAGCCACCCATCCAGCCACCGACACCCATCGCTGCGGCACCGACAAAAAAAACGATCCCGGTCCGACGGCCGATTTCGCCTATCGGCAGATGATCCCGGATGGCAACTGTATAGACGGGGAACAGCCCGCCATAGCCGAGACCGAACAAAGCGGCCACGACATACAGCGCCCAAAGTTGATGGGTGACCGTAAATACCGTCAGCATAACGGTCTGCGCCACCGAGAAAATCAGCAACGCCCGCATGCCCCCCCAACGGTCGGATAACAGACCGAGCAACACGGCGCGGCTGATGAAGGCTGACAGCAACAAAACAGACTGCACTTCCACGGCGTTCTGAATGGGGTGTCCGCGATCCGTCACAAACGAGACGAGATGGCCGAGCGGCAATGCCATGGCGATACAACAGCCGAAAATCGCAAAACACAGCCCGTACTGAATGCCATTGTTGGAAATCGGTGAAACCGGCTTTCCGGTATAGGCACTTTTTGTGTTGCTGGCCGCCGGCAAGGGTTTGGGCGGTGGTGGTTTATGCCGGACAATCACACATAACGGCAGCATCACACACAGCGCAAATACCCCGTACCAGAAAAACATGTCCCGCCAGCCTATCTGAAGCATCACATAGCCAAACACGGGCAGCCAGACGATACCTGCCAAAGCCTGTCCGCTGGAGACAATGCCAACTGCTTTACCCCGATGTTCCGAATACCAGCGTGCAATATTGGCGAGGGCGGGGGCCGCCAGCGCGCCCTGCCCTGACAGGCCAAACATGATGAAATAAATCCCATAAAGCTGCCACGCAGCATCAATTTGACTGACAAGCATCGCCCCGGCACTGACCATGGCTGTGGCGAGGACGGCAGGGACACCAAATCCCCATCGATCAACCACGCGCCCCATGATCAGGCCACCGAATCCTGACCCGACAAACTGTAGTGAAAAGGCCAAAGACGGCACTTCCCGTGGCCAGCCGAAATCCATCGCCATGTCTTTAAGCGCGACGACGATCATGAACATCGCCCCGCCGGTGATAAACAGCATGGACACGGAGCCAATGAGAACCAGGGTGCGTCGGCGCGCGGCTTTGGGGTCTTGTTCAGCCATAAATCTCTGAAATTAAGGAATAGTTATCTGATGCGGCGCAGTGTGCCCGTTTCGGGCGAGTCAAACCAGTAGAGAACGCAAATTTCGTCCTCCCCTTGACCAGTCATGATCTAAGCGCGAAAACCGGTTCAATAGAAACGAACATGCAGGGAGACAGAAATGCCTATCGGACCAAATGAAAACACCCCCGGACGAAATCGCCTCGAGGGGAAAGTTGCCATTGTCACGGGCGCGGGATCGATCGGCGACGGATGGGGCAATGGCAAGGCTGCTGCCTATGTCTATGCCAAAGAGGGGGCAAAAACATTCTGTGTCGATTTTCGTCTCGAAGCCGCCGAAGAAACCGTCAGACAGATTGAAGCCATTGGCGGCAAAGCCATGGCCTATGCCGCTGATGTCACGGACGAGGACGCCGTCAATGCGATGGTCGATGCCTGTATGGAAGCCTGGGGCCGTATCGACATTCTGCACAATAATGTTGGCGGTCAAGGGGTTGGTCGTAGCCTCGATACCATCACTGTTGAGGACTGGAACGCGACCTTTGCCCGCAACGTAACCTCCGCCATGCTAACCTGTAAGGCCGTCATGCCAATTATGGAAAAGCAGCAGGACGGGTCGATTATCAACATCTCCTCGATTGCCGCGCTGCGTCACCTGAATTCCAACACCGCGGTGTATTCTTCAACCAAAGGCGCGATGATCGAGTTCACCAAGAACATCGCGATCCAGCATGCAGGTTCTGGTGTTCGCGCCAATTGCGTGTGCCCCGGCTATATCGACACGCCGTTTATTCGACGGCTGGTCAATGGCAAGCCATCCTATACCTACAAAGGCTATAGCTCTGCGGAAGAATATGCCGCAGCCCGTGATGCGATTATTCCATCTGGCCGGATGGGGACTGGGTTCGATGTCGCCTATGCGTCGCTGTTTCTGGCGTCGGATGAATCGACTCATATCACCGGAACGCATCTCACGGTTGATGGCGGCGTTACGCAGAGCTGCCCCGGCGTTTAACAATCTTGCGGGAATAAAAAGGGCCGGTAAAAACCGGCCCTTTAAGCTTTAGGTCATTGTTCTAATTAAGCGGCGATTTCGTACTTGTCGCGCTTAACACCGATCAGGTTGCGACCTTCGACACGAATAAGACGGGTGTCGGCCTCGCGGCGCGGCGAGTGGAGATCACCTTCCATATATAAATAAGCATCTCCCGGATTCAGAGAATAATCCCGGACTTTCCGAACCTTACCCGCTTTACCGTCCGCGGGTTTTTCAACACATTCCCATTCTGTCATGATGGTTTCACCAACCGCCTGACCATAGATCGCCCAGCTGGGGCCGTGGTCATGCGGGTTACTGCCTTTTGGGCCGTTATAACTATGAGCCAGAATACAGAAATTGAAATCCGAATCCTCATAGAGCAGGTGACGCTCTTCCTGACCCGGATTTTCAAAATGTTCTGCTACGAAGTCTGCATCGGCGCAGGCCTTTGAAATAAAATCGCGTACTTTTTCACGGCCAGCCTTGCCGGAATCCTCGGCCATCGCGGCGTGACAATCTGCAGAAAGTTGCTCAAGCGTATAAGCCATAACGATCTCCTTCATCTGAATTGGGTATCCTAATTATGACAGAGAGTGCGAAAAACGAAAGGGGCCTTAGCCGTTCCTCCGATTCAGCGCTCGCAACATATTCTCGGCCTCTGCAATCGCCATCTGCACCAAAGCGTCTTCGATATTCATCGCCCGCAAGTCCCGCAAATGGGCTTCGAGTTCAGTTCGTCCAGCCCCCGCCGGTGGTCACAGAAGACAGGCTTCCGCCATATCAGCGACTAAAGACCTTCTTCAGCAAGTCTGTTGTCCGTTTGGCCGGGTTTTCGCGGATTGCTGCTTCCTCGCGTCCAAGATAGAGAAAAACACCAGCAATTGCTTTTTCGAGGACATGGTTAGTCAGGTTTGCTTTGGCATCCGGCACAAACGGGATCGTCTTGTACTGGCCGATCATCTTGTCATAGGCGGCAATCGCACCAACCTGCGACAGCTGGCTATCGACGATAGGCTTCATTTCCCCCATCAATGGCCCTGACATTTTACTTTGGAAATACTTCGTCGCGGAATCCTTGGGCCCGTTCACAATTGCCTTGGCATCGTCGATGGTCATCTGGGCGATTGCGTTGCCAAACAGTTTGCTGGCTTTGGGCACGGCCGCTTCCGCCGCGCGATTGAGACGCAGTTCCAGATCATCCGTCAGACTGCCCATGCCAACCTTATTGAGCATGGACTGGACGGTTTTGAGCGATCCCGGCAGGGGAATATGAACATAGATGATTTGTTAAAACCATCGGCACGCCCCAGCGTGCTAGTAACGCGTTCACTGCCGACGCGAAGCGCATCTTTCAAACCGTCCGCGATCTCGCCAACCGATAAAGACGAAACATCTGGTGTCGAGCCGCCGCCGAGACCTTTTAGCAGGTCTTTGCCTCTATCGAGAAAACTCGGTGAAATCGCTGGGGATGCTGCAAGCATCACAGCAACAATCGCGCTACCAACGCCAACCCGAGATAAATATTTTATGACTAATTCCTGAACTTAATGCGACATCCCCATGCCCTGCGACAAACTCGCAAATCGGGAAACGAAACGCAATGGGATAAGGGCGATCAGCCCGCTTCGGTCAGAAGGTCTTCCAGCAACGCATTAAAGCGCTCAGGATATTCGAGATAGATCATATGGCCGATATCCGCGATGTTTTCATGACGGATACCTGGCATTTCCTTGGCGATATCCCTGACCATTTTCTGTGCCGCCGTCCGGTCATGTTCACCGGAAACGATCATCGACGGGATACGAGGTTTGCTCGTCCATTCAAAGATGTTGGCGTGTTTAAGAGAGCGAAATTGTCTCAGATACCCTGCCTGAGGCATCGCCGCCGTCAGCTTGATTCCCTTGGCCAGAACATCTGCCGCCGCATCCGGTGCGCAGGACCGCGGGACGTGATGTGCCGCATAATCGCTCATGCCCATCTTCTCAACCTGCGCCAGCCGTTCCTTGATATCCGTTTCGCGATCCTCGGGCTTGTCGACACCACCACCGACCACCGGCTGTGCCAGCGTTAATGACAGCACCCGATCCGGAAAGGCACGATGAAACGCTGTGACCATGATACCACCATAGGAATGGCCAACGAGATGCGCCTTCTCAATATTCAGCGCGTCGAGGAAACCGGCCATCGCCATCGCATAATCAGCGACGGATGGCAGGTCGGTATCAAAGTCAGATGATTTTCCATAGCCCGGCGCATCCCAGCCGATGGCCCGGTAGCGGTCGGAAAACTGTTCGTACTGGGTTTCCCAGTTTACTGAACCACAACCCATGCCATGCACGAAAAACAGAACATCGCCCTCGCCCTGTTCGCGATAGGAAATGCGATATTCGCTGGTCTGGACTTCCTGGAGGTCAGGCAATGCCATGCTGGTTATTTTCCGAGCCCGAGCGCCGACAGGAATTTTTGCCACCAACCACCGCTCGAGGCGGGCACTGGCTTGCCTTCAACCTGCGCCACGAGCCGTTCAAAGAACTGACCGACCACGATTTTGGCCGCACCTTCCAGCATGCGTCCGCCAATAGCGGCGACCTTGCCGCCAATTTCAACGCTGTAGCTGTATTGCACAAGCGTACCGCCATCACGCGCTTCGAGGGACACCCTGCCCGACCCGACAGAGGATCCTAACGGCCCTTCAAGACCACCAGAAACCGTCGCCGCATTTGGCGCATCGAGGTCCGACAGCTTAACCGCAGCTGTAAACTTGCCGCGAACCGGACCGACACCGAGCGAAACCTCGGCCTGGTATTCATTTTCAGCAACCAGATTGAGCTTGTGACAGCCCGGGATAACCGCCGCCAGTGCCACAGGATCAAGCAGCGTATCCCAGACTTTCTGGGGATCGGCTGGCACAAAGGTATCACCTTCGCCGGTAAGGGCAGCGTCGGCGCCATCCAGTTTCGGTTGTTGAATCTTGCCTACCGGTGCTGCGGGCTCTTCGCCATGCAGGAACTCGCTGATCTTGGCAGGTGTCAGCGGTACCACGATATTATCAATCCCCAGCGCATCACAAACCGCGTTTGCCAGACAGACAGGCGTCGACATGCAGTTGCCTTCGGCGGCCCCTTTCGCACCGAGCGGCGTAAAGGGTGACGGCGATTCCATATGCAACAGCACGGGTTCCGGAACTTCCATCGCCGTCGGCACGAGATAATCAGCGAAAGTGCCTGACAGAAAGCTGCCATCATCGGCGGTGACGAACTCTTCATACATGGCTGCGCCGACGCCCTGACCGAAGGACCCGTAAACCTGCCCTTCAACGATCATCGGGTTCATCAAAGTGCCGGCGTCATGCATCGTCACATATTTGTCGATGCGAATTTCTGCGGTGTCCGGGTCAATTTCGATGCCACAATAATCAAACACAAACCCGTAGGTCAGCGAGGTGTTGATCCGGTCATCTTCACCCGGCGTTTTTAATTCCTGCGGTGCCCAGGTCGCGGTTTCCCGCAAGGCAGCATCCATATCATCCGGCAACAAACCCGGCGACCAGTGCGTGCCCCCGGCGACCCGTCGGAAACTCAGCGTGTTATCGGGATTCTCCCGGTCAAAAATCTGGCCGCCGCCAAACTCGACCTGATCTGCCGGGACGTTTAGCAGCTGCGCTGAAATCCGGGCCAGCTTGTCGCGGACCTTCTTGCCCGCCAACTGCGCCGCAACCGCGGTGCCGGGCGAGAACCGGCAGGAATACGTCCCCGCCGCAATCGACCAGGGGTCTTTATGCGTGTCATGTTCGACATTGACACGGATATCTTTAGGTCGCAGACCAAGCTGATCGGCAACAATTTGCGACAGCACCGTGCCGTGCCCTTGTCCCTGCGGCGTGGTATCGCTGGTAACGCTGACCGATCCAAGCGGATCAACATTCACTGTCGCCATCGAGATCGCGCCATCCTGCGAGCCCCGCTTGCGACGCTCCTCGACCGGCACGATGGTGCTGAGATAGCCCATATTGGACATGCCGGGCTCAACAAGTGCAGTATAGCCTATGCCGTAAATTTTCCCGGCAGCACGCGCCTCATCGCGACGTTTCAACAGTTCATCGAGACCTCCCTGTTCGACCGCCATCTCGACGGCCTTGGGGTAATCACCTGAATCATATAGTGCGCCGGCAGGGGCCTCATACGGAAAAACATCTGCATCCAGCAAGTTGGTAAGGATAACATCCAGCGGATCGAGTCCGAGGGTAACCGCAACCTTATGCATCAGCCGTTCGATGGCGAAATACATCTGTGGCCCGCCAAAGCCACGGACGAGACCGCCGGGGATCTTGTTCGTCATAACCAGCCGGTTGGTCACATCGAGGTTCTTGACTTTGTAGGCACCGCTGAGCGCACCGTGCATCCGGTAAAGCGGTCCCGGCATCGGCGAGCGCAGATAGGCACCATAATCATCAAGCTGATTGATCCGCATGCCGATCATTTCGCCGTCATTCTTTACAGCGGCTTCAATCGTTACAACGCGGTTCGGCGCAGACGAGGCCGCCGTTAGATGCTCAAGCCGATCCTCAACCCATTTCACGGGTTTGCCGGTGAGCTTTGAACACAGCCCCATCAAAACGATGTAAGGCAGCACAGCCTGTTTAACACCAAAGCTACCACCGGAATTGGCCGGTGTCCGAAGCCTTACATTACTCTCGGGTACCCGGAAAGATCGCGCCATCACAGGGTGGCCCGTGTACGGCCCCTGAAAGTTGGACAGCACGTCATAAACATCATCGTCCTGCATGTATTCGACGATGGCGACGAAGGCCTCAATTGGCGTCAGTGAGTTACGGGGATATTCCAGCTTGAGAGAGACCGTTTGATCCGCCTCAGCGAAAGCCTTTTCTGGATCGCCATAGATGAAATTGCGATCAGACATCACATTGGTACCGGCATCGGCATGCACCAGCGGCGCACCTTCGACCGTTGCCTCCTGGGCGTCGATGATCGGTTTCAAAACGTTATAATTGACCTCGACTAAGTCGAGAGCGTCTTCGGCAATATAGCGATCTCGTGCGACGACAACGGCCACAGCTTCACCAACGAAGCGAACACGCTCGACGGCCAGCGCCCATTCATTCAACGGCTGCTTTACAATGACCAGAAACGGATCGGAAATCGCCTTGATATCTTCACCAGTATAAACCGCACGAACACCCGGCAGCGCCTCAGCCTTTGATACATCAATCGACACAATCTCGGCGCTGGCGTGGGGAGACCGCAGAATTGCAGCGTGAAGCGTTCCCTTTGGTACCGGGTAATGGTCGGCAAAGCGCGCCCTTCCGGTTAAAAGACGGCTGTCTTCAACCCGCTCGACGCTTTGTCCTACGTACTTCTCAATCTCTGCCTGCTGCGCCAACGCACTTTCTCCCGTCAAATATGTTCGTGATTACGTGGTATTTTAAAGGATGCCTTTTTCCTCAAGAAACGCCAAGACACCATCGCGGCATTCTTCTGGCTTCTGAATCTGCATAAGATGTCCCGTGCCTGGTACTGTCTGATATACATAACCACCATCCTCAGCCAAAGCCTTATTGGCAAAGGCAGGACCCGGCGCGCCCTTTGCTTCTGGATCACAGCCGAACAGCTTCACGACCCCGCCGATATCTTTGGCGATTGGCCATAAATTGAGAGTCATCGCCTGAATATAGATCGAGGCTTCAAATTCGCGCGGACAGGACAGCGTCCAGTCTCCCGCTTCTTCGTCCTTTCTCAGGACAGACCGCGCCATCAGCTCGTGTGCGCCCTCGACCCAGCTCGCATGCGCTCTCGTATCTTTATAATGTTGCGCGAGCTCGTCAGGGTCCTTGAAACGGTCGGGACGTCCCATCGCCCATTCATAAAGCCGCTGTTCAAACACATCCATGCGTTCATATTCACGGTGCCCCTTAGGCGGGACGTTCGGTGGATCAAACAGGATCAGCGCATCCCATTTAAAGCCAAGCTCGCAGGCATGCTTCATCGCCGTGCGCCCCGACATTGAATGGAAAATGCCGATATTGGTCTTCTCATCACAACGCGCATTTACCTCGCGGAAGACCCGATCAAGATCGAGCGTCATCTGGGCATAGTTATGGGCGGGCAGGCCTGATTCAGCCGTGGGGTTTTGGCCGTGATTGCG
>CALIBP010000074.1 GCA_938048165.1 uncultured Alphaproteobacteria bacterium
GTATTTCTCCAAGGTGAAGTGACTCTGTTATTTTAGTGTAATAGAAATTGATGATCAGGGTAGGGGGTGTGATGCAAATTTTACGATACTTGTTGCCATTTCTCGCTGTAGCGATTTTCGGCGCGACACCGAACGCTGGCACATTGGATACCATTAAAACAAAAGGCTGGCTCACCTGTGGCGTCAGCCAGGGACTTCCAGGATTTTCAGCACCAGACGGCAAAGGCAGTTGGGTTGGCATTGATGCTGATTTTTGCAGAGCGGTTGCGGCGGTCGCATTGGGATCGGCGAAAAAAGTAAAATTCCGGCCGCTTTCGACCAAAGAAGCCTTTACGGCACTGCAATTTGGCGAAATTCATATTCTGTCCCGCAACGTCACCTGGACCCAAACCAGGGATAGTGCGCTTGGCGTGAATTTTGCCGGTATCCTTTATTATGATGGACAAGGGTTCATGGTTCGTCGTGGTCTTGGGGTGAAGTCGGCAAGGGAGCTCAATGGTGCCGCGGTTTGCGTGAATTCGGGTTCTACGACGGAACTCAATTTGGCCGACTATTTTCGTACCCACAGCATGAAATACACGCCTGTTGTCTTTGAGAAATCGGACGAAGTGCTATCTGCTTATCGTGCTGGACGTTGCGATGTTTTCTCCACGGACCAGTCCGGTCTTTATGCGCAACGCCTAAAGCTTCCCAATGCGAACGATCATTTGATCTTGCCAGAGATAATTTCCAAGGAGCCTCTCGGTCCGGCTGTCCGTCAGGGCGATGACCAGTGGTTCAATATTGTGCGCTGGACGTTGTTTGCTCTTGTCGGGGCTGAAGAGCTGGGCATTTCTCGAAAAAATATTGAAGCGCTTGAGAAAGAAACCAGCAATCCAGCAATTCGCCGTTTCGTCGGTACCGAGGGGAAGGCCGGTGCAAATTTGGGGCTTGATCCGAAATGGGCCGTCAGAGCGATCAAAGCAGTTGGCAATTATGAAGAGCTTTTCGAGAAGCATCTTGGAAAAGACAGCAGGCTTAAGATATCGCGTGACCTAAACCGGCTCTGGAACAAGGGTGGGCTGCATTACGCACCGCCTATACGGTAGTTTTTTGGACAACAACCTCTGGCAGTCGGTGCGACACACCGCAATATTCTGGCAACTAGTCGCCGTTGCAGTTATCGTGGCAGGTGGCATGTGGTTGTTCGGGAATATACTCGATAACCTTGCTAATCGCGGGATCGCGTCGGGGTTTTCGTTTCTAAAATCGACCGCTGGCTTCGGCATTTCTACGAGCCTCATTGATTTCACCGAGGCGTCGTCTATCGGAAGAGCGTTTTGGGTCGGGCTGCTGAACACGTTAATGGTATCGGCCATTAGTGTCGTTTTAGCGACGATACTAGGTTTTGCGGTAGGCATTGCGAGGTTTTCCAACAACTGGTTGTTAGCGCGCCTCGCAATGGGTTTTGTCGAAACATTGCGTAATATCCCACTGCTGCTGCAAATATTTTTTTGGTATTTCGCCGTCCTAAGAAGTCTGCCTGGCCCGCGTCAGAGTTACGATATAGCGGGATTGGCTTATCTCAATTATCGGGGTTTCTATATTCCAAAGCTTGAATTTTTTGATGGCAGTGGCTGGTCGGTCGTAGGGATCGTAATTTTGGCCGTGGCTGCTTTCTGCCTGAGGCGACACCGCGTTGTTCCAAGAATATCGGTGGTGTTGGCAGTCCTCATTTTGGTCTTTTTATTGGTTTCCGCATCCGTCAGTGTTCCAGCGCTTAAAGGGTTTAACTTCACCGGTGGAAGCGTTTTGTCGCCGGAGTTCGTTGCCTTGGTGATAGCCTTGTCCAGCTACACTGCGGCGTTTATTGCCGAAATAGTCCGCGCCGGTATTCAATCTGTGCCACGCGGGCAAATCGAAGCCGCGGACGCCCTGGCTCTTTCTGCTAAAGACAGGATGCGCTTTGTTGTTATTCCGCAGGCCTTACGCGTCATCGTCCCGTTATTGACCAATCAATATTTAAATCTGACCAAGAATTCGTCGCTTGCTGCAGCAATTGCATTCCCTGACCTGGTCTCGGTATTTGCGGGCACAGCGCTAAACATTACCGGACAGGCGATCGAGATAATCGGCATTACCATGGCTGTGTACCTTACAATTAGCCTGCTCATTGCGTTTGCAATGAACGCTTTTAACAGATCAACAGCGATGCGGGGGCTTTCTACGGGATGAGTTGGGTACGCGAAAATTTGTTCTCAAGTTGGGGTAATACCCTAACGAGCTGCTTTATCGGATTTGTCCTTGCCTGGGCTTTAGTGCCGTTTGTTGATTGGGCCGTGATTTCTGCTGACTGGGGTGGAAGCAAACGAACGGATTGTAATTCCGGCGGGGCCTGTTGGGTTTATGTGATCCAACGCTTTGACCAGTTTATGTACGGATTTTATCCCGTTTCAGAAAGATGGCGAGTAGACGTCGTCGGTATTTTGCTGGTGGTCGCGCTGACATTGTTCTTTTGGCCACGAGTTTCGGCTCGTCTGGCGCTGCTTTGTTGGGCATTGGCGTTGTTTTTTTGCTGGTTCTTGCTCACAGGAGGAGTATTGGCGCTCCCATATGTAGAAACACGGCTTTGGGGCGGCATGATGCTCACTGTTGTTTTGACGGTCGGCGGGCTGGTCCTGGCGTTTCCGGTTGCCATTCTGTTAGCGCTAGGAAGACGGTCATCGCTCCCGCTCGTTAGAATTTCCTGTACAGCATTCATCGAGTTATGGCGCGGCGTGCCGCTTATTACCGTTTTGTTTATGGCGTCGGTAATGTTGCCTCTATTTTTACCGGATGGTGCTGGCGTAGATAAATTATTGCGAGCCTTAATAGGCGTATCGCTTTTCGCCGGAGCCTACTTGGCGGAGGTTATCCGGGGTGGGTTGCAGGCAATCCTCCGGGGGCAATATGAAGCGGCGGCGGCGTTAGGCCTCGGCTATTGGAAAACGATGACCTACGTCATCATGCCTCAGGCATTGCGGCACGTTATTCCGGGGCTGCTCAATACGATCATCGCCTTGTTCAAAGACACCACATTAGTCTTGATAATTGGTATGTTTGATTTCCTTGGCATTATTCAAGCAAGCCTAAACGACCAGGAATGGCTTGGCCTGGCTGCCGAAGGATATGTCTTTGCAGCTCTGATCTATTGGTCGATCTGCTATAGCCTGTCGCGCTTGAGTATCAAGGTAGAACAACATAGCGGTGTCCACCGTGTTTGAATGGGAAGGGTGATGTCAGAACCGGTCATAAAGGTTGAACAGGTCCATAAATGGTTCGGTTCTCATCAGGCTCTGGCAGGGGTGGATCTTACGGTGAATGCGGGCGAGAGGATCGTCGTTTGTGGCCCGTCTGGTAGCGGGAAATCGACTCTTGTTCGATGTATGAATGGTCTTGAGACGATTGATTCCGGGGCGATTACGATTAATCAGATTGATCTGTCGGGTGGCTTGACCGCTATTGAACAAGTCCGTAAGTCCGTCGGGATGGTGTTCCAGCAATTTAATCTGTTCCCGCATTTGACCGTCGAAGAAAATCTCTGTCTGGCACCAACCCGTAGTTTAGGCCTCTCTGCGTACGCGGCTAAGGAACGTGCCCTAAAATATCTTGAGCGTGTCCATATTCCTGAACAAGCTGCAAAATTTCCATTACAGCTTTCAGGTGGCCAACAGCAGCGCGTCGCGATCGCTCGGGCTCTTTGTATGGAGCCAAAGATCATGCTGTTTGATGAGCCGACCTCTGCTCTCGATCCCGAGATGATTAAAGAAGTCGTGGATGTGATCGCCGAACTCGCAGAGGATGGCATGACGTTGGTTTGCGTGACCCACGAGATGGGACTGGCCCGCGCAATGGCGGATCGTATCGTCTTTCTGGATGAGGGGCTGGTTGTTGAGGAAGCGCCGCCATCGGCGTTCTTTAATGCGCCGAAATCCGACCGGACGAAACAGTTTCTGTGTAAAATTTTGTAGCATTAAAAATTTTGAAATTGGGCGATCACCGTAGAGATGAAACCCATTTTTGGAAGATAACCTGTTAATCTTTATTAACCATATTAGCCGCATGGTTAATAAAGATTAACAGGGGGGCATTGTTCTACCAACGGTTGGTTATATGCCCATGCATGATGTACGTAAGACAAAGACGGCGCTTCTGAAGGAGATAGAGACATTAAGAGAACATGTCTCTGATCTCGAGAATGCTCATCATTATTCGGAAAGCGATAACAGGTTCAGACTGCTTGTTCAGAGCATGCCTGATGCTGTCCGGATTTCCTGCGACGGCGTGATTGTCTATGTAAACGCCGCCGCTGTGAAGCTTTTTGGTGCACGGCACGCTGAGGAGATTATAGGGCGCAATTCAGAAGATTTTGTACCAGAAAACGAGCGCGAACGTTTGGCAACGCGATGGCGTATGCTGGTCGCAAATGGCAATGTTCCGATGGAAGAGCAGCAACGGCACCGCCTCGATGAGTCATTAGTCGACGTCGAAATTCTCGGAATTGGTATTACCTGGCACGGTAAAGCCGCGGCTTTAAACGTAATTCGTGATATTTCATCTCGTGTCCGGGGACGTCAGGCTCTGATTGAAGCCAAAGAGAACGCTGAGTTTGCCAACCGTACTAAAAGCGATTTTCTGGCTAATATAAGCCATGAAATTCGAACACCCCTGAACGCAATCATGGGGTTTTCTGAAGTTATGGAAAAAGAACTATTCGGTCCGGTGGGCTCTCCTCGTTACCGTGAGTATGCCGCAGATATTCATGCCAGTGGCCAGCACCTGGCTTCTTTGATCAACTATATCCTGGACCTCTCAAAGATTGAGACCGGCCAGATGAGATTCAGGCGGGGCAGGGTCAATGTCGTCCGCGTCGTAGAGGCTAGTCTCGCATTGTTGAAACGAAGGGCGGAAACCGGAGAAATCAAGCTCGCTGTTCGAATTGGTAAAAACTTGCCCGCCTTGCGGGGCGACGAACGGAGAATTCGTCAGGTTTTGTTTAATCTCGTTTCCAATGCATCAAAATTTACGCCGGATGGTGGCAAGGTGAGCATTTCAGCCAGCGCAAACCTTCAAACCGGTCTTCGTATTCGGGTAAATGACACGGGCATTGGTATGAAACAGGAAGATCTGAAAACGGCCCTGACGCCATTTGGTCAGGTAATGACCTCAAGTGAATCTGATCTCGCTGGAACCGGTCTGGGATTACCTCTCGCAAAAACGTTGGTGGAACATCATGGCGGCAGCCTCGATTTAAAAAGTAAACCAGGTGAGGGGACGAAGGTCACGCTGGAATTTCCGCCGATGAGGCTTGTTGCTTGAACGCCCCCTTGCATGGAACCCAATTTTCTCCCACACTTCGAATTAGGGCATTGATCAATTGTCCATTCTTTTGGGGAGACGAACCATGGCTACAGCAGACGCATTTGAGGACCATTGCTGGAAAGATGTAATTCCAGCCGAGGATATCCAGACATATTCTCCCTATGCGCGGGAGACATATATCGGCAAGAACCCGGCGCTTCTCTGCATTGATCTATATAACCTTGTATACAAGGGTGGCCCAGGCTTGCCACACGAGCTTGATGATGAGTATCCCAATAGCTGTGGTGTTTATGCGCATAATGCGATAGAGCCCACAAAGCGGTTATTCGAGGCGACTCGGGCAGCAGGCGTGCCAGTTTACTATGTTACGGCGCAGTTCAATCCGCACCGGGTGAACTCTACGAAGCGGGTTCACTTGAAAACAACGGCGGAAGACTGCGAAATTCATGATGCATTTGCCCCCCAACCAGAGGACGTTGTCTTCCGCAAGGAACGGCCGAGCGCCTTTTTTGGAACGCCGCTAATTGCCCATCTTAATCAGCGTCGCATTGACAGTTTGATCGTCTGTGGGGAAAGCACATCAGGGTGTGTTCGTGCAAGCGTATTGGAAGCCCATATGTTCGGGCTGCATGTGTCCGTTGTGGAAGAGTGTGTTTTTGACCGTGCCGAAATCATTCACAAGGTTAGCTTGTTTGATATGCACCATAAATATGCTGACGTGATGAAAGTCGATGAGGTTGTCGAACATCTAAAGAATATTCCGACGCAAAAGGTCGCTTAGCCTATTTTGAGGACGCAAAACGAAGAACGCCCCGGTAAGGGGCGTTTTTTTTTGATTAGGCGCACACCTTTAAAACATCGAAATGATGATGAGGCCGGTAAACATTGCGGCGGCAACAGAGCTGCCGATATTCACTTTCCGGCGGATACGCATAGCCTGTTTCCGTTTGGCTTCTAAAATCCGCTGAGCGGCAAGGGCTTCATCGATAGCCTTACGACGGGCGTTGCGTTCCTTCAATTCGGTATCCAGTAGTTCAACGCGCTTGGCAATGACGCTTTGAAGTTCGTCAAGTGGCATTTTTAGCAGGTTTTCAACGCCGGCCATCTCATTTTCAATGATGTCCTGTGAGATAGCCTGCGGGTCACGGTCTCCGGCACCGGGGAAGCCTACAACTTCGGCGGCAATGGCGGCGTCGGAAAGGTTCGTTTGTTGTTCAGCAAGTGCGGCGGTCATACGATTCTCCGGATAAAAGTCTCCTCGATCGTATGTTTATATGCACGAACTACGCCAAATAAAGATATATGATAAATCAATTAGTTATTGAATTATTAAAATAAAATTAAAAAAGAGCGGCGATTTTTGCCGATTGATGCGGTTCCTGCCGGGTATTGTTGTTACCGGCCCTTATAGGTTGGCGTTCGTTTCTCCAGA
>CALIBP010000075.1 GCA_938048165.1 uncultured Alphaproteobacteria bacterium
CACCGGTGATCGACTGCTCCTTCATCACCTGCGCGAAGAGGTATACAGCGTCATAGGACTGTGCATCTGTATGGTGAGCACCGAGCTTGTTGATCCCCCGATTGTTTGCTTCAGCAACAAATTTGGCGTTGAAGCTATTCGCGGCAGGAGACGCATCAGCATGGAAACCGGCCATGAATGTCGTGCCTTCGGCCATGTCACCAAACAACTCGAGAATATTCGGATCGGCAAAGATCTGACTACCGATCATACGGCCCTGATACCCCTGCCGCTTCAACTCACGAATTGTTTTGGAGGCATTTTCCGGCAGCCCGGCGACAGCCACCATATCCGGCTTGTTGGCGATGATGGGCGCAATCTGCGGCGCGAGGTCAAAGCTTTTGTAGGTTATCGCCACAGGCTCGCCATGCTCTATTTTAAAGGCCTTGAGGAGAGCTGGATAAAGCATCTTGCCCACAACGCCTGAAATGGCTTCGTCAGAGACATAGACGATATCAACCTTTTTGCGCGGCACATCGAGTTTGGTCAGCGTTTTCAGAAGACGGCTGAACTGCTTGCCCTCATCCTCTGTAATTCGCCACGCCCATTCCTTACCATCCGTCAGCCCGGGTGCAGAGGATGCGTTGGACATCATCACAATTTTTTCACGCTCAGCGACATTGAAGGCGACCTTTGCCTCCCCTGAAGAGAATGGGCCGATAATGGCAAGGACATCATGGTCATTGACCAGGGTACGTGCCGCCAAGGATGCCTGCTTGGGATCCGAACCACTATCGAATTCGATGATCTCTATCATCTTGCCATTCACACCGCCGGCCGCGTTGATTTCCTCGACGGCAATGTCAACAGCAACGGTGGCTGGCAAACCAGGCCCCTTCAATGGCCCCGTACGCGCGACGATATGGCCAATTTTTAGTGTCTCGGCAGCCAGCGCGCCGGTCAAACCCAGCATCGAAAGTGCCACACCAAGAAAAAGTGGTTTAAAAAGTCTCATTGGAACATCCCTCCCATTTTTTTGTGGGCCTGTTATCCCACAGCTTTCGCAGAGAACACGTCCCTGCATGAAGTCTATTCGTCACCGAGATAGGCCTCGGCCAGGCTCTTATCCGCGGCGAGGTCACTGGCTTTGCCTTCCATGCGTACCGCGCCAAGCTCAAGGACGTAGCCGCGCTCCGCCGCCTGCAACGCCATCTTTGTGTTCTGTTCGACCAACAAAATGGAAATGCCCTGTCGGTTGAGCTCAAGTATCAACTCAAATAGCTGATTGACCAAAATTGGCGACAAACCAAGCGATGGCTCGTCCAGCATCATCAGACGAGGTCGCGCGATCATTGCCCGACCGATGGCCAACATCTGCTGTTCTCCGCCGGACAAAACGGATGCAAGCGAGTGTCGACGACTGGCAAGGTTTGGAAAGCGATCAAATATGGCCTCTATACCCGATCTTATTTGAACCTGATCCTGTGTATATGCACCCATCAAGAGATTTTCTTCGACCGTCATGCTGACAAAAATCTGTCGACCTTCAGGCACCAGGGTAATGCCCTGCTTTACCCGCTCAGGAGCGGCAAGCCTGTTGACAGGCCTGCCATCAAAAGAAATGTTGCCGCTGTTGATCTTCTCGGCACCGGCAACAGCACGAAGCAATGAGGATTTGCCCGCGCCATTTGCGCCGACGACAGCCACGATCTGCGCCTCGTCCACCTCAAGCGACACGCTCTTCACAGCGTGAACCGGTCCATACCTGACATCAACATTCTCAAGCTTCAGCATTGTGTCATCCACCGAACCTAGGCATCTGCTCCAAGATAGGCCTCCAGAACATTTTTGTCCTCCCGCAGGCCTGAAACTGGCCCATCATAGATTCGACGGCCAAAATTCATCACAGTGACCGTCTCGCAAAGCTTGTTCACGAACGGCATATCATGCTCGACCAACAAGAGAGTCACGCCACGTTCTGCAACTTCAACGAGAAAATCGTGCAGCGTTGCGGTTTCCGCTACATTGAGACCTGCGGCAGGCTCATCCAGAAGCAAAAGCCTTGGATTTGCCATCAAAGCGCGTACAACCTCAATCTTCTTTCTGACGCCGTAGGGCAGTTCGGAAACGGATCTTCCCTGAAAGGCCTCCAATCCAAAACTGTCCAACAACTCAACAGCGCGTTCTTTGTCATGCGCCCTCGGCATGACCATAATCGGTTTCAGAAGATCGAGAATCCCGGCCTGACTGTGCTGACCAAGCATGACGTTTTCCGTTACCGAGAGATGCGGCATCAAACGAATATTTTGAAAGCTACGCGCCATACCTAGGGCGATGCGCTTGCGCGACGGAATGTCGTTTATATTTTGCCCGGCAAACAGGACATCTCCGGCATTCTGCTGGTAGACCCCTGAGATGACGTTGAACATTGTGGTCTTGCCAGCGCCATTCGGACCGATGAGCGCATGCCTCGCACCTGCCTCGACGACGAAGGAAACATCCTCAAGAACAACGACTCCACCAAAGTTCTTTGAAACTGAGGAAATCTGCAGAATCGGATCAGCCATGGCGTCTTACCACCGGGAACAGCTTGAGAGTAATCCGGTCTATAGCCTGACGGGTGACCATGCCTTCTGGCCGCCAGATCATCATCACCACAATAATCACACCGAAAATGAAGAAACGCCAATCATCACCCATGCGCAACAGTTCCGGCACAAGGGTGAAAAAGGAAGCGCCAATAAGGGCGCCCCACGCTGTCTGAGTGCCGCCGATCAACACATAGAGCAATACAAAGATGGACAGAAATGCGTTGAAGTACTGCGCCTCGACAAACCCGAAATACAATGCGTAAAGACCGCCTGACAGCCCAGCCAAAGCACCGCCTATAGCAAACGCGCCGACCTGAACAGCACGTCGGTTGACTCCCAGCAGATCGGCAACGGCTTCATCATCATGAACAGCGCGCATCGCGAGGCCAATCCGCGTTGACATGAGATAGAAGCAAAACACAACCACGCCGATGGTCGACCAGATGATAACATCCGTCTCGATATAGTCCGAAAGGACAAGTCCTGTTGGGCCACCAAGAGAATCACTATTCAGGATCACGCCGGCCACAATTTCCGCGAACGCAAATGTTGCCAGGACCATGTAGACGCCCCGTGTACGCAAAATGGGAAAGGCTATTAGGAACCCCACAGTTGCGCCAATTATTGTCGATAGCAGCAACAGGAATGGAATTGAGAGACCGAACATCTCACTCAAAACCGCGCAGCTATAGGCACCAATGGCCTGAAAGCCGGCCCCGCCAAGATTAAGCTGGCCTGTTGCCGCGGTTACATAAATCGAATAGGCAAAGATGATATTGATACCAAGAATGCCGATAAGGCCGGAAAGATACCCACTCATCAGAACTTGCCTTTTCCGATCGCATTATGACCAAAGAGCCCATTCGGGCGGAAGATCAAAAGCACCAGGAGCAACCCCCATACCGTAATTTGTGCCGATGACGCGCCAAAGAAGTGAATGGAAAAGGTTTCACTGATGCCTACGATCAGCCCCCCTGCGATTGCACCCCATACCGAACCCAACCCGCCAATTACCATGGCGGCAATGGCCTTGGTCCCCACGTGATCACCCATATAGGGGCTGACCTCACTGTAATTCACCGCAAAGATTGACCCAGCAAGGCCACAAAGAAGACCCGTCAGAACAAATACGATGGGCACGATCTTGCGCACCTCGACCCCCATCAGGGTTGCGGTGTCCGGGCTTTCTGCCGTCGCCCGCAAGGCCCGCCCGATCCGCGTCTTTTTCAGCATGAAGGACAGGCCGACAACGATGCACAGTGATAAAATCAGACTTGTGACCTGAGGAATGGAAATCACAAGATCCGCAAAACGCCAATTCAGATCCGTGAAGGGCGTGTGGAACCCGCGTGTCTCAGAGCCATGCGCACCAAGGATCGCATATTCAAAAATCAGCAGGAAACCGAGAGACGATACCAGTGGAATGGCGTGTTCGGTCGAGTCGCCATGCTTGATTTTGAAATAGCGGTAGGTGAACCGTTCCACAAGAAGAGATGCCAATACCGAGCAAGTGATGCCGACAAGCAATGACGGCGCCCAGCCAAGCGGCTCACTCAAACCGAAGGGAAGTCCATAATATGAAACCGACCATCCAACCATGCCGGCCAACATGTACAATGCCGGTATGGTGAAGTTCAGAAAATTAAGAATGCCAATCGTCAGAGTGAATGCCACGGCAACACTTATGTAAATGCTGCCAAGCATCAAACCGTTGACCAGCTGTTGTGTGAACACCATCTCCCCACCTCTTTGTCAAAATCGTCATCTCGATCAGCGAAGCCCTACCAAGGGACGGATTCTGCGCTTTAACTTTGAGGGGGTCTGAGCTAACTTGTCCAGACAAATTTAGCGTATTTTTCGGAAAGAATCGTAAGTTTACGACTGGAACAAACCCACACGCATGAAACCTGATGGAAGGCGCGCTCGGAAATGTCATACAAAAATGAACAGGTTGTTGTTGTTGGCGCTGGGCCTGTTGGGCTTGTTGCAACAGCTTTTTTGCTGGATGCGGGCATACCCGTTACGCTGATTGAAGCCACTGCTGACCTCGCGCAGGATTTGCGGGCGTCCACCTTTCATCCGCCTACGCTTGATTTTCTGGCGCGAATTGGCATCACCAAGACATTGGTCGATCAGGGGCTGGTATGTCACGAATGGCAATTTCGTGACCGCACCGAAGGTGTCGTCGCCACTTTTGATCTCTCGCATCTTGCCGGTGAAACGGATTATCCATTCCGTCTGCAATGCGAACAATGGAAATTGACAAAGGCACTTCGCGAATTCGTGGAGAACCACCCAGATGGCAAATTGTTGACTGAAACAAGGGCTACAGAGATAGGCCAGGACGAAAATGGTATATGGGTGCGCGCAACGCATGCCGATGAGTCAGAAGTTGAGGTCAATGGACGGTTCCTGATTGGAACGGATGGTGCCCATTCGATAATTAGGCGCGCTATTGGTGCCAATTTTGACGGAATTACAATTCCGGAAATCTTCCTATCGCTGTCCACACATTTCAAATACCACGAGGCAATGCCTGACCTTGCCAACATCGCATATGTTTCAGATCCATCGGAATGGCTTGTACTTCTTCGCACACCAAGTCTGTGGCGGGTACTGCTGCCGACGAATCCGGATGACAGCGAAGACTTCATCATGGATCCAGAGAATGTTGAAGCCAGGCTGCAGGCTGTACTGCCAACGGATCGTCCCTACGAAGTGGTTCATAAGACCGCCTATCGTGTCCATGAGCGCGTTGTCGACAAATATCTGGATGGGCGGATATTCCTTGCTGGTGACGCGGCGCATCTGAACAACCCACTTGGCGGCATGGGGATGAATGGTGGCATTCATGATGCCGTCAATCTCGTCGAGAAATTGGTCAAGGTTTGGCATGGCGAACCACTGGAATCGATGGAGAGATATCAACGCCAGCGACGCAAGGTGGCGCTGGAGACTGTGCAGGCGCAGGCGCTTCGCAACCGGGCCATTCTGAACGCCACCGACCCAAAGCAACGCGCTGATTACTATGATGACCTGCGGGCGACCGTGGGTGACCCCCTGCGCCATAAGGAGTTTGTCATGCGCTCATCCATGATTACATCACTGCGTGAACTTGAAACTGTCGAATAGGCGAAATATCCATTAATCTGCTTTCGGAGGTTGCGAATTCTGCGCCTCGATGGAAACCCTTGGTCGGCGATGACAAGATATCAGGAGATCCACCAAATCATTCGGAGACGAATTTTTGATGGTGAATATCCGCTAGGCAGCAACCTGCCAAGCGAGGCTGCGTTCTGCACTGAATTCGGCAGCAGCAGGTTTACCGTTCGAGAGGCCCTTCGAAGGCTTCAAGCTGACGGCATGGTTGAGCGCAAACAGGGCGCCTGTGCCAAGGTCATTGAGACAGCGCCCAATATGGCATTCATTCAGAGTGTCGAAACGACTTCGGAGTTGCTACAATTTGCGCGTGACACGGGCTACCAGCTTCTTTCCACTCAGGAAATGACACCTGATAAAGACACCCTTGCTAAAATTGATCCGCAATCCAGCACAATATCGAACGAGACCTGGTTCCTGCTTAGTGGCCTTCGACTGAGTGGAGCGAACAACGCCCCACTGGCATTGATCGAAACATTCGTATCACCGCTGTTTCGTCCTTATTGGCAGGATTTGTCGCAGAGAAATCCGCCATTCTACAGCTTTCTTGAAGAAGTAACCGGGATGGCGATCACGACAATCGAACAGGACATTCAGGCGTTATCCATGCCACCGCGCGTGCGGCAAACCCTGGCCTACCCTTCAACGGATCTGTCGCTTCGCATATTGCGACGCTACAAAGCGTCTGGAAGAACGGTTCTCGCCTCCTTCAACTGGCACCTTGGCGAAGAAAACTTTATTTTCTCGTCAACCCTGAAGCAGAAACGGCACGACTAGCTGCGCATGTGATCACACAGTAATCAAGGCATTCTGATGATCACAGATCAATATGCTCGGCATGATGCTCCATATACCAGTTGGCTATTTCTTCGCGCGTCGCGAACCAAACGTCGTCAAAGCCGTTGGCATATTCAAGAAACATCTTTAGCGCCCGAATTCTGAAAGGCTGTCCGATAACGTGAGGGTGCAGACCAATATTCATATGTCTGCCACTTTTTTCACTTTCCATATAGAGCCAGTCAAACTGTTCCTTGAAAACCTTGAAGGCGCCCTCTGCATCCTTGCCCTGTCGCATGAACACCGTGAAATCATTCACTTCTGAAGTATAGGGAACAGAGACAATCGGACGACCGCAGCGGGTCTGAACAAGATAGGGCTGATCATCATTCGGCAGATCACAGAAAAAAAGCAGGCCTTCTTCAGCAACGATATCAATCGTTGAGGGGGTTGAACGAAGCGACGAGGACAGCCAACCCTTGGCCTCACGACCAACAACATTTCTGTAAACCTCAAGCGTGTTTTTGATGATCTGACGCTCGGCATCTTCATCATCCTGAAAGTCTGTCAGGAGTTCACTCTGCTCATAATTATGCGCCACGATCTCATATCCGGCGGCGACAGCATGATCCACGACGGCTCTTCGCTCGAGTGCCATCATCGCATTGATCGTACAGCTGGTCGGTATGCCAGAAGCTTCGAACAGGTCAAACATCCGCCAGACACCAACCCGGTGGCCGTATTCGCGCCAGGTCCAGTTTGGATTGTCATAGATGCGACCGGTCAGTGTGCCTCCAACGATACCCGGGCCTCCGGGGTAGATGACTTGGTCAGTATCCTTTGTCCGGTCCCAATATTCCAGATTGGTCGTGATGATTACCGCCATGCGCTTGCCATTTGGCCATTTAAGTGGCTTGCGATCCGGAAACGGTACAAAGTCATAATGCATTCTAGTATCTCCTGCCTCTTCGGCCAATTTGGGCCAGAACGGATTGTGTGTTGGTCTCTCTGGTCATATTAATCCCGTGGTTCAATCCAGTGATGCATCATACCAGCGTGAATCAAACTCATAGATTTCATCAAAGCCGATCATCTCGCTGAAGGTATCGAACGCCATCATTGGTGCCGTGATTACCCTGCCCCTGTTGCGCAATTCGGAAAGCCCTGATTCCATGGCAGTAGCGGCGGCCAAAAAGGCGAGGCTTGGATAAATGACCACATCATAGCCCAGCCGCCCCAGCTCCTCGGTGCTGGTAGAAAGCGTAGGAGAATCGGGGACCATTTTGACAAGCAAGGGCGCTTCGACGGAATCGGCGATTTGGACAAGCTGATCTCTGGTCTTCGCGCCTTCGACAAACAGCATGTCAGCGCCTGCCTCGGCATATGAATTAGCGCGCCGGATAGCGTCATCGATACCATGTTCCGCCAGGCTGTCGGTTCGCGCAATCACCAGACATCCATCGTTGGTCCTGCTTTCGCAGGCCACTTCGATCTTGCGCATCATGCTCTTCATTTCGATCACGCGCACACCCTGAGCATGCGCACAGCGTTTTGGAAATTCCTGGTCTTCGATCTGGATGCCGGCCACGCCGACCGCCTCATAACCTTGCACTGTATGGCGAAGATTGATCAAGCCGCCATAGCCTGTATCCGCGTCGGCGATAACAGGTACACTGCTATGCCGGGCAATAATCTGCACCCGCTCAAGCATATCGGTAAATGTCATCAACCCCACATCCGGCAAGCCCAGATGAGCGGCGGAAACACCATATCCGCTGACATAAATTGCGGGGAACCCGGCGCGTTCTGCAAGCTTGCAGGAAATCATGTCATAAACACCGGGCGCAACAACCGGCGTGTCACGAGCCATCAGATCAAAGAGCGAACCAGTCCCCATCGCACGTTCCTTTCTTTGAAAAAAGAGTATCTTGTCTCAAAAATTTGTCCAGACAAGTTATTGACTTCATTTTCGGCGGGGCCGACACTTGACACAATTCTGTTCTACCTTGGAGGAGTAACCATGTCTCGTGATGCGCTGGGCTGGCGATGCAAATTTGCCGTCGTAGCCCCTTCCACAAACACGATCGTACAGCCTGATATGGACAGTTTGCGGGTCAAGGGTGTCACAAATCACTACGGCAGAATTCATATTCCCAATATGAAGGTTGGCAATGATGAAGAGTTTGTGGCGATGGTGGAGGCTATCGGCGCCACACTTTACGAGGCTGTTGATCGCTGTATGACATGTGAGCCCGACTATCTGGTCATGGGCATGTCGGCGCTGATGTTCTGGGGTGGCCGGGCACCATCGGAGAAGCGCATGCAGGAATTGTCCGAGCATTGTGGTGTCGCCGTTTCGGCAGGCTCGTTTGCCTGCGAGGAGGCACTTAAGCTTTATGAAGCGAAGCGAATTGCGGTCATTTCGCCCTACTTCCCGGTTTCTGACAAGAATGTGACCCAGTTTTTTGAAGATTGCGGTTTTGACGTGCGGAAATTCCGTGGTTTGAAATGCGGCAGCCCGGTGGCAATTGCCCATGTGCAGCCGGATGAACTTCGCTCACATGTGCTCGAGATGAACGATGACAGCATTGACGCGTTTGTTCAGGTGGGCACGAACCTGTCCATGATTGAGGTTTGCAATGAAATGTCGGTTGAACTCGGCAAGCCGATGATACCCATCAATGCCGCCACATACTGGCACGCCTTGCGCGCGATGGGAATCAAGGATCAGTTTGACGGGCATGGTCCGCTGTTCCGTGATCACTGAACCGCTCAGGTCTCTGCAACATTGTCAAAATACCGAATGGCCTCATCTGTTGTTAACAGGTCCGCATATTTGGCCTCCATATCGAACAGGTTTGCACTGTGAGGCTCAGGCGATATGTCACCACAAGCATCGGAAACGACAAGGGTGATAAAGCCGTTGCTCATTGAATCAACACAGCTGGCTCGCACGCAACCCGACGTTGTTAACCCGGTCAACAAAACTGTATCAACCTGCATGGATGTCAACATGGCCGCTAGCGATGTTCCAAAAAATGCAGATGGATATTGTTTGGTAATCATGACTTCGTCACCGCGACGTTCCAAGGGCGGCTGAAGATCGGCAAGCGGGCTTTCACCCTCAAAACAAGCAAGAGGGGGAACTTTGCGAAAGAACACGCCTCCATCCTGGCCACCCTTCCTGTAGCGCACTTCGGTGAAGATAACAGGAATGGATTTACTGCGTGCTTTTTCCAGAAGCCCTTGAACATTTTGTGCGGCGTTGAGGCACCCTTCACCACCGAACAAGGGTGAGTCAGGCTCAAAATACGCACGGGCAAAATCCACAAGAAGCAAGGCGGGACGCCGCCCCCATGCCTGCGCGCTGTGATACCCCGCACGCTTGTAGTTAGCATCAAGATCTGTTGTCATTTCAACACCTATCAGGCTCTTTGGTTAACTCTCTCACATATTTGGCCGCACCACTCTCCCCGGATGTCGTGCCGTTCAGACGATGCCGGCCTCGCGCCAAGTTGCTATTTGATTCTTGGAATAACCGAGAATGTCATCAAGCACCTCATCAGTATGCTGACCCAACTCTGGCCCTACATGCCTGACGGCACCTGGCGTGTCAGAAAGTCGTGGCGCAACATTCTGCATCTTGATAGTCCCGAAGTCGGGATGCTCCACGTCGACAATGGCATTACGTGCTTTAAAATGTGGATCCTCAAGCATGTCTGGCGCGGTATAGATCAGACCGCATGGCACGCCTGCCTCGTTCAGTTTTTCCTGCAGAGGGGCGAGGTCAATGGTCTTCGTCCATTCATCTATAAGCCCGTCAAGCTCCGCCTGATGCTCGCCCCTTGCCGCATGCGTGGCATAGCGAGGGTCAGTGGCAAGATCCGGTCTATTCATGGCTTCGGCAAGACGGGCGAAGACCGTATCCTGATTGGCACCAATGAGTAGCAGCTTTCCATCCTTGGTATTGAAAATATTCGAGGGCGATACGTTGGGCAGTATGGGACCGGTTCTCTCACGAATATATCCAGCCACACTGTATTCAGTGACCATACTTTCCATCATTGCAAGAACGGCCTCGTAAATCGCACTGTCGACGATCTGTCCGACACCCGACCTCTCGCGCGCATGCAACGCCATCATCGCGCCGAGGCACGCATAGGTCGCCGCAAGCTCATCCCCAATCGAAATGCCCATCCGACTTGGCTGCGTGGACGGATCGCCAACCACATAACGCAAGCCACCCATTCCCTCGCCAATGGATCCGTAGCCGGCACGCGATGCATAGGGGCCGGTTTGCCCAAAGCCAGTCACCCTCACCATGATCAGCTTTGGATTTATTTCCTTCAGCTTGTCATAGCCCAGGTTCCAGCGCTCCATCGTTCCCGGGCGGAAATTCTCGATCAGGATGTCGCAGCTTTTGACCAGATCGTGGATAATCGCCTGCCCCTCCGGTGTCCGCAAATTTATCGTCAGCGACTTCTTGTTTCGCGCCACAACCGGCCACCAAAGTGACTTTCCATAGGGTTTTTCGCGTCCCCATTGGCGCATCGGATCACCGATACCCGGCTGCTCACATTTGATCACTTCAGCACCAAAGTCTGCCAGCAACTGGCCGCAGAAGGGCCCCGCCAGCAGCTGCCCCATCTCAACCACCCTGATATCAGAAAGCGGACCCTGTCGAAGTTTGTCTTCGGTATCCTGTTTTTTGGTGTTCTGTTTCATGCTCACCTCAATCACCGCTCACTTCTCACGCAAAAGCATATTATTGCCGGACGGCAGCTGGAGAGAAGTGTATCTCATGGGGCAATGAAGTCAAAAAATTTGTCTGGACAAGTTTCCAAATGAATTTCTAAATGCAATCAGGAACAGAGCCGGAAAGCCGCATTGAAAGCCGCCAAAACAGGCTTATCAAATGCCTTAAAGGATAGGCAATCAAGGATATGAAGCAGATCGAAATCATCGAGGTTTCCCCACGAGATGGGATACAGAACGAAAAGGTGGTTCTGGATACGGACACCAAGGTGGAATTGATCAAACGGTCAATTGCCGCTGGCATCAGGCGGCTGGAGGTCACAAGTTTCGTAAATCCAAAACGAGTGCCACAGATGTACGACTCTTCCGAACTCGTGGCCCGGCTCCCGCGGGGCGTTGCCAGATATATCGGCCTTGTTCTCAATCAGCGTGGTTATCTTCGGGCATTGGAAGCCGGCGTTGATGAGGCGAATTTCGTGGTGGTTGCAAGTGATACCTTCAACATGCGCAATCAGGGCATGAAAACCGCTGACACGCTCGCA
>CALIBP010000076.1 GCA_938048165.1 uncultured Alphaproteobacteria bacterium
GGTTCGTGCCAGCCGGCGGCGGCAGAGGACTCAGCGGGAACTCGTGCTCCGAGCGCAGGCGCAGCGGCGCGCGGCTCGTCACCAGCAGGTGGAGTCGTGGGGCTGCCTCCAGCAGCGTCTTGAGCTGCGCGGCGGCATCGCAAAGATGCTCGAAGTTATCGAGGATGAGTAGGAGATGCCGCGGGGTCAGGTAGGCGGCAAGTTCCATGATCAGGTCGTCCGGGCCTTCCCGCACCGCCAGCGCCCTGGCCACTGCCTCGGGGACAAGTTCTGCATGAGACACGGCTGACAGATCTACGAAGATGACCCCGTGATCGAATCGCGCCGCCAGCTGGCGGGCCAACTCGGTTGCCAGCCGCGTTTTCCCTACGCCAGGCGGTCCCACCAGGGTGACAAGGCGCCGGCCATCTTTCAGGATGAGACGGCGCAGCCCCGCCAGTTCTCGTTCCCGACCGATCAGACGATCCACCGCCACGCCCTATACTATTGGTTTTGATATCGGCCATAACTTGTTTCAGACTGTCGGTAAAACTCAACATTCCCCTGACTCTGTATGAGTGATACGCGCCTAACGGCCCGCGCTTCACCTGCGCCGCGAAGCGCAGCGGAGCGGCGTCAGGTGGCAGCGCGTGTTAGCCGCCGCCCGAAATTTAGTTTCTAAACATCGCCTAAATACTTCCGCAATATCATCTTGACATACTCTGGCAAGCGATGTTGCCCTTTCTGAGCCCTTTCTTTCAACTCTTCGTAGACTCGTATTTCTTCTTCATTCCACAGTATATCTATGCGTCTAACTTCCCTGAGGGCAATATGAAAATAATTCTCAGGATTGGCCCAATAACAGCCCTGGCATACTTGAGGCAATCTTTCGTTTATCCAATTCTCGCAATGTTCGCAGGACCATGACTTTGCGCGGTTACAAGAACCGCAAAGCAGCATGTAATCTTTAACATCCCAGTTTCCACTATTTGTATCTCCGCTAACTTCATAAGGAATTCTGTGATCTACTTGGAGATAGAGTTCTTCGAAGTCTCCCGAACAGATGGCACATTTTCCAGAAGCAAGCTCATACAGCTGTTTCTTGAATTGCTTGGGAATGGCAATTCTACCTTGAAGGCGTTCCTTACGAATTTTACTCAGGTCTCCAAACCTGTAAGCAGCTATTGACCGACCATCTGAAGATTTCACACGAAAAGTTTCTAAAGGTATACCGACTTCTCGGACATCGCGGGCAGCGCGGGGAGGATGGTTATAACCGTAATCCTTTTCGAGTTGTTCTGTAGTAATGTAACCATGTTCAAGTATGTGCTCAATTACGACACGGGCTCGTTTATTTCTAATTGAGGAAAGAAGTTCTCTTATCCGTTGCTCAGGAGATAAAGTCATTTTTCTCGTTGCCTATTTGATAAGTTGAAGTTGGACTTCTTGTCGCGTGTCAATTATCGTGACAAGCTCGTTGTGGTCAACATTTAACTTTTCAACCAATGCCCTTGAAAGGTAGATTGATTCATACGCAATTTCATTTCTTCCTAGAAGGGTCGCTTGAGTTGAACGCCCAACTTTAAATTTCGATTCGGTATAATCCTAGTTCGGCAGGTAATTCTCTACCAAATTTTTTGTTTCCAGTGCGACCATCGTAACTCAAGATAAATGGAACCATTTGTGTATTTAAATACTCTAAATCCTGTATAAACTCCTGAAAAATTACTCCCTTATAATATCGAGGGTCTCCACTTTCGCAAACTCCCTGGTATGGAGGATCCATATACACCAAATCGCTTCTAGTAGCAGCACGCAAAACTTCCCTATAGTCTTTACTGGTTATTATTGTCCTGCCCCGAAATAAATATGAAGCTGCAAATATATCATCTGCCATTTTCTTTGGATCTCGGCCAAGCCGTCGGTTATCTGGGCTCTGGTTAAATTCTCCCTTGGGGTTATACCTTATTGACGCCTTAACGCATCTTGCTAGAAGATATAACAAGTAATCTGGTCGCTGGGTTCGATTAAATTCATCTCGAACATAATCATAGAATCGTCTTGGATTATCTTGCTGTTTTACCCAAAGCCTTTCGTAACTTACTGCAATACCTTGAGGATCGTTTATGATTTCTTGCCATAGAGCCATCAAAGGCTTATTTATATCGTTCAGATGAAAGCGAGATGCTTTCCCATAGCATGCGGCAGCAATCGAAATAGCGGCTGAACCTGCGAAAGGTTCAATTAACGTGCCTATCTCTCGTGGAAAATAGGCAAGTATATGATGAGCTATTTGTCTTTTGCTTCCTTGATACGGGATTGGATGAGGAACTTTCATAATCGTATACCGCCAAAATTATACCTCGCAATTGCCCATAACTACTCGCATCACCAAAGGCGGCTAACTCGTGATTAGACAGACCAGTCTAACACTCCGCCTGCGTCAGCCTAAGACGCAGAAGGCTGCGCGGCCCCGCGCCGCAAACAGCCAGCCGGCCTGGATCTCGGCCACCCCACCCACTCTCCTTGCCGGTATTATACTGCACCGGCGGTCGGCCTAACATCCCATCTCGCTGCTCCTATCCTGACTTTGGCCAGAGCCCGGCCGACTGTCGCCACCGGCAGGCCGCAGCGGCGGACCAGGGCGTCCAGGCTCTGCGGCTCCAGCGTCAGAACCCCGTAGACCGTCGCCTCGGGCCCCTCCAGGGCCACGGCCGGCGGCGGCGGGGGCGGGCGCACGGGCACGAGAACGTCCTCCACGCCCTTGACCAGCTTGGCTCCCCACCTGAGCTAAGAGCCCGCAGGTGAGAACTTGCGGCCAGGATAGGACCGCGCGTCGCCGGGGGTCAAACGGGCTTACCCCGCTTTCGTAGAGGGTCGGCGCTTGCGCCGCGTCCGCTCAGCCCGCGCGGGCCCGGAGGGCTTCCTGAAGCAGGCCCCGGATCTCCCGCAGGTCCTCCCGCAGCTCGCTCAGGCGGGCGTCCACCTGGGCAAACCGGGCGTTCATGTCCGCCCTCAGGTCGTCAATCCGCCGGTGGACGTCGTCGA
>CALIBP010000077.1 GCA_938048165.1 uncultured Alphaproteobacteria bacterium
TCGCCGTCGCTGGCCGGTAATTTTCCATGTTCATGAATTAGTTCCTTGTCTCAATATTTTTGCCTACCAGCGCCGCTCGAACTTTTTGCGCAGAATGACGGCAATTAAATTCATCAGGATCAGGAAGGTTAAGAGGATCAAGGTTGCTGCCGCTGTCCGCTCAACAAAGGCCCGCTCGGGGCTATCAGCCCATAAATAAATCTGTACCGGCAGGACCGTTGCAGGATCGGTGAGGCTGCCAGGAATATCAACAATAAAGGCGACCATACCGATCATCAGCAGTGGTGCTGTTTCACCGAGGGCACGGGCGGCACCGATAATCGTTCCGGTTAGAATGCCCGGAAAGGCAAGCGGCAGGACATGATGTAAAACCACCTGCATAGGAGAGGCTCCCATCCCGATAGCAGCTTCGCGGATCGAGGGCGGCACAGCGCCAAGGGCGGCGCGACTGGCAATAATGATTGTGGGCAGGGTCATTAGCGCCAGCACGATGCCACCGACCAGCGGCGCAGAGCGCGGCAGACCAAAGAAACTTAGAAACACTGCCAATCCGAGCAATCCAAATACGATGGACGGGACCGCCGCGAGATTGTTGATGTTTACTTCGATAATATCTGTCCAGCGGTTCTTGCGGGCAAACTCTTGCAGGTAGATTGCCGCAGCGACACCGAGGGGAAAGGACAGCAACACTGTTAAAAACATGGTGAGCAGCGAGCCAACGGCCGCCCCCCAGATGCCCGCGAGTTCCGGCTCTCGCGAATCGCCATTGCTAAACAGGTTGGTGTTGAAACGTTTTTTGACCTTGCCTGCTTCGGTCAGGGCCTTGATCCAGGCCGCCTGCTTGCTGGAAATTTTCCCACCTTTTCCGGCGGAAATATTCCCCTTCACATACTGATCGACATCATCTGACGCTATCGCGGCAAAGGTGACCTTACGGCCGATCAAGCTGGCATCGGCGAGGATCAGGTTTTGCAGGTCCAGTGAAGCTCCGTTGCTGATCAATTTATACAGAGATCGCCGGTCACGGCGCGATTTGACGCCTGGAATTTCAGCGCGCAGGGCCTTTCGCAGGTAGCTGACATAGTTGGCCTCGCGCAGTGTTGCGGCGTCAATTTTTCCACCTGGCGCGAGGTCTTCTTTCGACAATTCAACCTCGAGTATGAGGTAGGTCTGTTGAAAAGCCGACCAGCCTTTCGAAGCCATACTGCCAATCAGTAAACACAGGGCACCAAGGGCTATTGAAATAGAAACGATGCCGTAAAGGCGGAAGCGTCGTTCCGCGGCATAGCGCTTGTTGCGACGTTGTAACGCTGGATTTGAAGTGCTGTTGTCAGTCATATTTTTCCCGATATTTTCTGACCGTCCTGAGCGCGATGATGTTGAGCACCAGCGTGACGCAGAACAGCGCCAGCCCAAGGGCAAAGGCGGCCAGGGTTTTTGCGCTATCAAATTCCTGATCACCAACCAGCAATGTGACTATCTGGACAGTGACGGTCGTGACCGCTTCTAGTGGATTAATCGTCAGGTTCGCTGCGAGCCCGGCGGCCATAACCACGATCATGGTTTCCCCGATGGCGCGTGAGACGGCGAGTAAAACACTACCAACGATGCCCGGAAAAGCCGCGGGAACGATGACTTGCCGTACGGTTTCGGATTGCGTTGCGCCGAGAGCGTAGGAGCCATCGCGCAGGGTCTGGGGGACAGCGTTGATCACATCGTCTGACAGGGAGGAAACGAAGGGGATGATCATAATGCCCATGACCAGCCCGGCGGCCAGGGCACTTTCCGATGCGACATCCAGTCCTAAAACCTCGCCCCAGCCACGAATCGCGGGGGCAACGGTCAACGCGGCAAAGAACCCATAGACGACGGTCGGAATGCCCGCGAGGATCTCGAGCGCTGGTTTCAGAATGTCACGCACTTTGCGGGGTGCATATTCCGACAGATAGATCGCTGACATCAGACCGACAGGCACCGCGACGATCATCGCGATTGCAGTGATCAGCAGGGTACCGGCAAACAGGGAAACCGCGCCAAAGGTGCCGGCACTGGCGACCTGATCTGCGCGCAGGGCCGTTTGCGGGCTCCAGCTTAAATTAAACAAAAACTCGGTAATCGGGACTTTGCCGAAAAACCGGATGGTTTCGAACAGTAACGACAGGACAATACCGATGGTCGTCAGAATGGCAATTAGAGAGGCGATAAACAGCACCGCGTTGAAGACTTTTTCAACGGCATTGCGGGCCCGTAGAGCGACATTAATGCGTTTCCGCGCTAGCGTTAGTCCGATGATCGCGACGACCAAAGTGATCACCAGGAGACCTGCATGACTGAGCTGACGCCACTCTGTCAGGTGGTTTGCGGCGGCAATAACAAGAGGGTCGTTGGCGCGGCTGGAAATGTTGCCATCTGCCACATTGCGAATATCGTTCAACAATAACCCAAGTTGATCGTCACTGAGACCACCGGCTTTATCGCCGAGGGACGCAATCAGCAAACTATCAAGGAAATAAGGCTGCAACGGCAGCCAAAGGGCCATCAAAAGGACTGCGGGGATGCCGGTCCACAGAGCAACATACAGCCCGTAATAGTGAGGCAGCGAGTGAAGAAGTCTATATGACCCGTTCGCCGCCTGAAATGCCCGGCGTCGGCCAAGCAGATGGCCGAACGCGATGAGAATAATAACGACGGAGACAGCGAAGTAGGGCGACATAAAATGAAACTTTTAAAGAATGGGGTGAAGCGTTTACGGACCAGGAAAAGCACCGGCGGCCCGGGGATTGATGGGGGTGGGCCGCCGGTCGAATACCCGACTACATGGATAGCGGGACAAAGGCGCGGGACGATTTCCGGATTTCCTTCCGCTCTTTATCGGATAAGGGGATAAGCCCCTTATCAACGAGG
>CALIBP010000078.1 GCA_938048165.1 uncultured Alphaproteobacteria bacterium
CCGGAAATTGAAAAACGAGTTCGTGTCCTGAATTCTCATGCCGAGCAATCTGCTCCTACGAAAAACGCTACGTCCAAGCGACCGGATGCGGATGATGAAGAGGACGGTGGTTCGTCAATGGCGACGGAACATGAGAGCGACGGCATCGGTAGTGACAATATGGTTATCCCTCCCGCACCGGAAAGCTAAACGGCGACCAGTTTGAACTTAATGAAAGCCCATCATAGTTCAATTGTAGATCAAGTTTGACTGGGTGGGGTGTTTTCTCGCTGTGAACGTTATTTGTTGTCTCAGAATTATCTGAAAATGTGAACGTCCTTAAATAGGACCCCTTCTACAGAGGTGTGACTAGCCTCTTTAACAGCCTTTTGAAGTTGCCGTTTTATTTCCGCAGTATCTAGATGCGTACCGCCATCTTTAGCCTGCATTCTGCTCAAATCTGCAGCTACTTGGGTTACGATATCGGAGAGTTTTTCGTCCATTATTTCGCTTTGGCGACTATTTTGAACCTCCAGACCGACCCGAATCTGGATTGTACGATTGCCCGCCGAGGTCCGATAGTTCGTCGTTACAGCGGGTAACTCATAAATCAAATTTGTGCTTTTTTTGTCCAACTTCGCACTCATGCCGCTCATGGCACTCGTTAGTTGCTCTTCAAAGAAATAGGCGAGTGTAGCATTGCCGGCCAGAATTAGCGCCACCACCCCAGCCAATACTAGGCCCCGGCGACTTCCACGTTCTTCATTGTGGTAATCATAGTCGTAATCTTGCGTATTTCCTTTGCGGTTTCGGGAGGTTGATTTGCGTTCGGCGATGCGCTTCGCGGCTTTTCTTCCCAATTCAACTTTGTCATCTTGTTTGTAGTAGCTGAAGATAGTCTTTTCTCGAAATATTCCTTCGTTTTCGACGTAAACTTCTTCAACTACCTTCACGCCATCATAAATTCTGTTGGTTGCAAATTGATTGGCTAACGTGATGGCGGCGTTGCTTTCTGCACAACTAGTTTCTGTTGTCCAGTTTCCTTTCTGTAGTAGCCGTATTTCGTAGTTGTTTGCATTCATTGACTTGGCCGTAACTTTTGCTTTTTACAGTCCGAGATTATGTAAAAATCACATAAATGCAATTATTATCAAATAAAAAATAATGAATATTATATATTAATTAATATAAAAATAATAAATAATTTATTTAAAATTTTATATAATTTTTATTATTAAAAAAATGAAAAATTTTTCTTGATAAGAAATTTATTCTGTCGTGTTCTATGGCCTAGATAAGTCGAATCCATGTAGGTTTCGTACGAGATACGCATATGTGTAAGATGTTGTTGGATAAAACAATCTTCTCATGATTTGCCTTGGTTAAAATTCTTATCCAAAGTCTTGAATATTCGCTTAGGGAAGTTACAAGGCCTGCCCGGCGGATTTCGTAGCACCGACACCGAAAATGTATTCAAGATAAGAACAGGTTGGGTTTTGCAATGGTGGATTCTGTAGAGGCGGTTGTCATAGGAGCTGGCGTCGTTGGCCTTGCTGTTGCCAGGCGACTTGCAATGGCTGGCCGTGAAGTGGCGGTGCTGGAAGCCGCTGATGCAATTGGTACGGAGACGAGTTCGAGAAACAGCGAAGTTATCCATGCCGGAATTTATTACCCAAAGGATAGTTGGAAGGCTCGGTTTTGCGTCGCAGGCAAAATGGCCCTTTACAAATATTGTCAGACTCATGGGGTAGAACATCGGAATTGCGGCAAATTTATTGTGGCGACCAATGAAGAGCAGATTTCTGAGCTCGAACGACTAAAACAGGCAGCCACGATAAATGGAGTCCCTGATCTAGAGTGGCGGACACCGGCAGAAATTAGCGCTGAGGAGCCCGCTGTGTTTTGCGTAAGGGCTCTTTGGTCACCGTCGACCGGGATTATCGATAGTCACGGGCTGATGCTGGCCTATCAAGGGGATGCCGAAGAGGCAGGTGCCATGATCGCCTTTCAAACACCTGTCGAAAGCGGCAGTGTGGAAGAGGATTGCATTCTGCTTTCAACTGGCGGTGACACCCCGGCAACACTAAAAGCGCAGATTGTTGTGAATTCGGCTGGTCTGCATGCGCAAAAGATGGCCTCCACGATTTCTGGAATACCAAAAGAAACGATACCACCCTGTTACTACGCCAAAGGGAATTATTATTCACTCGTTGGAAAACCACCTTTTAAGCGACCGATCTATCCGGTTCCCGAAAAAGCCGGGCTTGGCGTTCATGTGACAGTGGATCTTGGCGGACAAGTTCGCTTTGGTCCGGATGTAGAATGGATTAATGATCTTGATTATGACGTTGACCCTGCCCGCGCCGATGCTTTTTATGCCGCAGTACGGGCGTATTATCCCGATCTCCCGGATGGTTCCATTCAGCCCGGTTATTCAGGGATTCGGCCAAAGTTGCAGGCACCAGGCGAGGCGGCTCGAGACTTTTTGGTGCAGGGGCCGAGTGAGCACGGCATTAGCGGTTTAGTGAATTTATATGGTATTGAATCTCCGGGTCTCACGGCGTCACTGGCCATTGCGGACCAGGTCGCCTTACTCCTTGGAATTAACGAACCGCCGGAAATCTGAACGAAAAAGTTACTGGTTTGCGAATTAAACGGTCTTGACAAAAAAACGGTGAGTGTCCAAATCGTAACCTGCCTTTTTTATGGGTTGGTTAGGCGAGTTGATTTTCGTCGGATTCTCGTTCGGTAAAGCCTTGGGGGATCAGCGGCGAAGGTCGATAACCGTCCCAATTTGAGGCGAGAAACAACAGCCGTATTAACGGTGAAAATGGGAGGAGATGCAGGCAATGGATCGCATGCTCCAGATCGAGGGGCTAACGAAGCAGTTCGGTTCGTTTACTGCCGTCGATAATATAAGTTTCAGTGTGAACCGGGGCGAAGTTCTTGGTTTTCTTGGGCCGAATGGTGCAGGGAAAACAACGGCTATGCGAATGGTGACAGGGTTTCTGACACCAACGTCGGGGACGGCTTATGTCGGTGGCCATGATGTAACGACCGCGCCTTTGGAAGTTAAACGTCGCATTGGATATCTGCCGGAAGGCGCGCCTCTTTATGAGGATATGACGCCAAGCGAACTGCTGGCATTCATCTCGGATGTGCGAGGCCTGTCAGGTGCTGTCAAACGCGAAGCGATATCTACGGCGGCGAGCCGTATTAATATCGAGCATGTCATGCATCAAGCGATTGGTACCTTGTCGAAAGGGTACAAGCGTCGTGTCGGGATCGCCCAGGCCATTCTCCACGACCCCGAAATTCTTATTTTGGATGAGCCCACCGATGGGCTCGACCCGAATCAGAAACATGAAGTGCGGAAGTTGATCAATGAAATGGCCAAAGACAAGGTCATCGTTATCTCCACACATCTTCTCGATGAAGTGGACACAGTTTGCAGTCGGGCCATTGTCATCGCGCGGGGTAAGATTGTCGCCGACGGGACACCGGCGGACCTGGAATCACGATCCGAACTACACAATGCGGTTACACTGCGTCTTGCGGCTGCACAGTCTGAAAAGGCCAAAGGTGCGATTGAAGCTGTCGCCGGCGTTGACCGCGTTGTTGAAGCAGCGTCTGAGGGTGACTTCGCAAACTTTACTGCCTATCCCAAAAACGGACAGGTCGTTGTCGATCAAGTCAGTGCGGCCCTAAAGACAGCGGAAATTGACGTATTGGAAATTCAGGCCGAACGTGGACGCCTCGATGAAGTGTTCCGTCGTATAACGACAGGGGCCTAACGGAGACAGTTATGGGTACAAGTTGGGCAATCAGTAAACGGGAATTGCGGGCTTATTTTACGACCCCGCTTGCCTATGTTTTTATTGTAATCTTTTTGGCGCTTAACGGTGTGACAGCCTTTTATTTCGGTGGGCTGTTTGATCGCGGCCAAGCCGATATGCAGCCTCTGTTTGGGTTTTTGCCTTGGCTGTATCTCTTTCTAATTCCTGCCGTGGCGATGCGGCTGTGGGCAGAGGAACGCAAAGCGGGAACGCTTGAGCTCCTGATGACGTTGCCGGTCTCGACCTTCAATGCCGTGTTTGGCAAATTTCTTGCCGCCTGGATATTTTCCGGTATCGCTTTGGCGTTGACATTTCCTGTCTGGGTTACAGTCAACTATCTCGGTGACCCTGATAATGGCGTTATAATCGCCAGCTATCTTGGTGGGTTTTTGATGGCGGGGTCTTATCTGGCTATTGGTGGATTTGTCTCTTCGATGACCCGTAATCAGGTTATTGCCTTTGTGATCGGGGCGGCTGTTATTTTTCTATTTATGATGAGTGGCCTCGAGCTTGTGCAGTCCGCCTTCCGGGGATGGGCTCCTGAGCTGGTCGTCGACCTCGTTCGTTCCTTTAGTTTCCTTGTGCACTATGATGCGGTTATTCGTGGCGTCATTGATATTCGCGACATGATTTTCTTCGTATCCATTATTGGTGTCTTCCTTTTTGCAACGATGGTCGTCGTCGACCTTAAGAAGGGAGCGTAGGGGCTGACTATGGCAAACGGTATAAAATCCTGGGATCGCGCTAAGTTAGGTGTTGCCAGTCTGGTCGTGACTTTTATTTTCTTTGTCGCGCTGCATATTTTTTCGACCGAGAGTTTCAAGACAGTCAGTGTCGATCTGACTAAAGAGAAAATCTTCACCCTGTCCGAGGGTACCAAGGAAATTCTCTCCAAGGTACGTGAGCCGATTACGTTGCGGTTGTTTATCTCCGACGAGCTGGTTCAGCAAAGCCCCGGTTTGAAGGACTATGCAAAAAGCGTGCAAGAACTTCTCGAACGCTATGTCGAGTTATCCAATGGTCGGATCAAGTTTGAGATCGTTCGTCCCGAACCGTTTTCTCCTGAGGAAGATCGTGCAGTTGGATTCGGATTACACGGAATTCCAATTACTCAGGCCGGAAATCTTGGCTATTTTGGCCTCGCGGGAACCAATACGACGGATGACCTGGATGTTATCTCTTTCGTTTCGCCACAGCGTGAACGGTTTCTCGAATATGATTTGACGCGTCTGGTATCCAATCTGGCCAATCCGAAGAAGAAAAAGATTGGCTATGTTTCATCCTTGCCGATTGGCTCTGATCCGATGAAACGCTATGCGCCGTGGGAGGTAATTTCCCAACTTAGCCAGCGCTTTGATGTTGAACGGATCACACTTGAAAACCCAATACCGGAGGACCTTGACCTCTTATTGGTTATTCATCCCCGCGATATGGATGACACTGACCGTTATTACATCGATCAGCATGTCATGCGCGGTAACAACACGATCATATTTGTTGATCCCTATTCGGAAGAGGCAACACGCGGCAATCAGCGCCAACGTCAGCCACCCGATGACGGCTCAGATTTAAAGGAACTCTTCAAAGCCTGGGGCATCAAATACGACAAGACGAAAGTGCTAGGAGACCGGATCGGTGCTCAGCGCGTTAGCGCAGGCCGTAATGCTCTGGGGCAACCAATCATCACTGATTATGTCGCCTGGCTAAACCTTACCGGAGATCGGATAAAGAAAACTGATGTCGTGACCGGTGAGTTGGAGCAGATCAACATCGCGACTTCCGGTTATCTGGAGAAAGCGCCAGGTGCGACATACCAGATGGATCCATTATTGATGTCCAGTCCGCAGGCAATGTCATTGAATGTGTCGCAGACCAAGACAGATCCGAAACCAGCCGAGCTTATCAAGAACTTTAAGCCGACCGGAAAGCCGTTTGTCGTTGCGGCTCGTTATACGGGGAAATTCAAGAGCGGTTTTCCCGCTGGACGTCCCAAAGACAAGATCCGGGATGAAATCCGGGAAGCGGCTTTAAAGAAGGGTGAAACCGTTCCTGATTTCCAAAAGCATCATAAGGAAAGTGTGAAACCGGTCAGCCTGATCGTCGTCGCGGATACTGATATATTGGTGGACCGGTTCTGGGTGCGTGAGCAGAATTTCTTCGGCCAACGGATTACAGTTCCAATCGCGAATAATGCCGATTTTCTGACGAATGCCGTCGATAATATGGCAGGGACAAGTGCTCTCATCAGCTTGCGAAGCCGTGGCGTTACCAGCCGACCATTTCATAAGGTCGAAGAAATCAAACGTGAGGCGGAACATAAATATCGTGCTACCGAACAAGCATTGCTGCAAAAGCTCAAAGAGATCGAAGGCAAGCTTAAAGACCTTCAGACTAAGGAAACAAAAGAGGGCAAGACAGTTATCCTGACGGGACAGCAAAAGGAAGCGATCGAGAAATTTCGGCGTGAATCAATTTCGATCCGCAAAGAGCTGCGTTCAGTGCAGCTCTCGCTTCGACGCGATATTGATGAGCTCGATGCCAGACTGAAAGTCATTAATATCGGGTTGATGCCTGCCATTATCGTCGTATTTGCCATCGCTCTTGGATTAATTCGTCGCCGGAATTCGCGTCGCCATCAAGCGGCTTCGGCCGGCTAAATTGATAGACCTAAATTTTATCCGAAAAGATGTAATGTCATGACAGCACGATCTTTCATTCTCTATTCCATAATCACCGCAATTTTGGTTGTTGCAGCGATTGTTGCCATCAGCTCCCGGCCGGCCAGCACAATGATTGCCCGGGATCGCGCTCTGATATTTCCAGGCGTTGATGCCAAGCTCAATGATGTGGCCTCATTCGAGATCATATCCGCAGATCGCTCTTATACTATCAAGCGGCAGGCAGATGGCTGGGGTATATCTGAATTGAATGGCTACGGTGCCGATTTCAATAAGGTAAAAACGGTCCTTGTTGAACTCGCTCAACTGAAATTTCTTGAAGCGAAAACGAGTGACCCAAAGCGCTATGAACGACTTGGTCTTCGCGATGTGACCGAAAAGGGGGCGCTCTCCCGATTGATCACCGTCCGTGATAAAGATGGCAAGGTGCTGGCGTCTGGCCTTATTGGTAAGCGCAACGAGGATCTGTTCGGCAGCGGCCGTGGCGGCACGTATATGCGTGTTGGTGACAACAAACAAACCTGGCTGGTCGAAGGCATAGTGAGTACCGGCAACGGGCCTGCAGACTGGGTTAATAAGAAAATCGTCGATATTAAACGACCCCGGATAAAACGTCTCGTTATTCAGGCCCCTGGTGGTGGTTTGACCGTGGTCAGCCGACCGTTGGCCAAACAAAAAGATTTTCGGTTGGCCGATATCCCGGAAGGGAAAAGACAGCGCGGCCAATGGGAAACCAATGATATGGCGAAGGTGCTCGATAAGGTCGAACTGATAGACCTAAAGCGTGCCGATCAGGTCCCGATGCCTAAAGACAAGCTTTACAAGGCGACGATCCAGACATTTGAGGGGCTGCTAATACATTCCGAAGCTATCAAGGCCGGAAAGAAGAAGTTCTGGGCGCGTTTTTCCGCATCCGTTGATGCTGGCGCGACGATTGACGCGAAGAAGGTAAAGGACGCAGCGGACGCCTTTAATGCACGGCACAAAGGCTACGTTTATGAGATCGATGAGAAGACAGGCAAAAAACTTACCTGCGATTACGTCAATCTTCTTGAAGGTGCTGGTCTCAAAGCCTGCGCGTAAATCTATAACCGTCTATAATCGGTGACCTGAGTTCGTGGCCTTATGGCTATGAACGGGTATTGCTGCACGGTCTCGTCTAGAAAAACAGGATAGATATATGGGGTTCCTCCTTTTGCGACCTGAAGAAATTCAGGACCTTGTCGATATGGGTGAGGCCATTGAGGCCGTTGAAAAAGGCTATATCAGCGGTCATCGGTATCCTGTCATTAATGCCCCGCGTCGGCGGGTGCATTCTCCTGCTGGGGTTCGTATCAGTAATTTTCCTGGCGGTGTGGATGAGATGGGGGTTATCGGTGCAGCGACTCGCGCCGATCACGTGGTCCAGCTCGATGAAGGGCGTAATCAGGAATACGCCTATCGAGAACACCCCATTCATGTACTGAATGACTCAAATACCGGTGAACTTCTCTCGATTGTGGTCGGGGAGCCTGTGGAAAAAACACTCGGTTATACCAGCCTTGTCGCGCTCAGGACGGCGGCGACGTCGGGGGTAGGCTTCAAATATATGGTGCGGGAAAACGCCGAGACGGTTGGTCTGCTTGGTTCGGCGGGGCAGGCGGCTAATCAACTCCTGGCGTTATTGTCGGTTCGTCCTGGTATCAAACGCGTAAAGCTATTCAGTAGGAGCAAGGAAAACCGGTCGTGGTTCGCCCGCAAATATGCGCAAAAATTCGACATCGAAATCGAGCCTGTAAATTCCATAGAACAGGCGATAGTCGGTGTTGACGTCATTATCTGCGCGACTAATACAAATGTTGTTCTGTTTGACGGCGATTTGCTTGTAGCAGGGCAGCATGTCACCGGCATTATTGGCGGCAATATGCAGCTCGTTCAGGGTGGTTTTTTGAAGGCCGCCCGCCGCGAAATCGATGATCGCACAGTGGAGCGGGCAGATATCGTTGCGACCAATCTGCGGGAATCTGTGATGTCAGAAAAACAAGGTGACCTCTACGAGCCGATAGAACGCGGGATCATCAAGCTGGAAGACATTATTGAGCTCGGCGCGTTGGCGACTGGTGAAGCGATCGGTCGTAACAATGACGAAGAAATCACCTATCACAAAAACAATAATGGAACAGCTGCCTCCGAGATTGCGGTTGCGATGCTGGTCTATGAAAAGGCCAAGGCGGCAGGGCGGGGGACAATGATTGATTTGATCGACCCAGCAGTATTGCAAGAGGAGTTCGCCCAATGACCCGCCGTGTTCTTTTGCTCCGGCCGCAGGAATTGCAGGGTCTGGTCACAATGAAGGAAGCCATTGATATCGTCGAGCAAGGCTATCGCGAGGCATGGCAATATCCAGCGATTTCAGCCCCGCGCCGTCGGGTACATTCGCCAGGGGGTGTCAGGGTCAGTAACTTTCCAGGCGGTGTTCACGGATTAGGCGTTATCGGAACCGGAGAACGGCCCGATAAGCTGAATAAGGGCGGCGAAAATCAGACCAAGGAATTTCGCGGTTACCCAGTTCATCTGGTTCATGATTCCAATACCGGGCAGTTGCTTTCCATCATGATCGGTGAAGTCGATGAAAAAACATTGGGCTTTACCAGTGTTATGGCGCTGCGGACGGCGGCGACGTCGGGAATCGGCTTCCGCCATTTGCCGCGGCAGGACGTGAAGGTCGCCGGGCTGTTTGGCTCTGCAGGGCAAGCGGCTAATCAGCTTCTTGCGCTGCTCACGGAGCGTCGGTCGATTACCAAGGTGAAGGTCTATAGTCGTGACCCTGACAATCGGCGGAACTTTGCTGAGAAATATTCCAAGCGGTTCAATGTGGAGATCGTGCCAGTTGATACACCGGAAGAAGTGATTAAAGGCTCTGACGTAGTCCATTGCGCAACCAACACCTCGGTTCCCTTGTTCAATGGGGATTTACTCGAACCCGGACAACATGTCACCGGTATGATCGGATCGAACGTTCAGCTCGTTAAAAGCGGCTATCGTTCTTCCCGTCGCCGAGAAATTGATGACCGGACAGCCGAACGTGCAGATCTGATTGTCTGCAATCTGCGGGAAACTATCTTGACCGAAGAGCCTGGTGATTTATACGAGCCGATCGAAAAGGGTCTGATCAATTTCGAGGACATCTTTGAACTCGGTGAGCTTGGCACAGATTTATGTCCCGGCCGTACCGGTGATGAACAGATTACTTATCACAAGAACACCAACGGCAATGGTGTCGCAGATTTAGGGATAGCGATGCGTGCCTATGAGCTCGCCAAAGAAGATGGACGCGGAACCTGGCTGGAGTTTGCTGAGCCTGAGGATTTACCCCAAGCTATTTAGATTACAGCGATTTTCCAGTCGGGATATTCATCTCGACCTCAAGTCCATCGACATAGGCGAGCGCATCTTCTGTCGTCACAACGTCTGCGTATTTGGCATGCATGTCGCACAGATTAATGGCGTGGCTTGCCTGAGAGCGGTCAAAACAACCTTCCTCGACAACCGCAACCCGGTAATTGTTACTGAACGCATCAATAACTGACGCCCGGACGCAGCCTGATGTTGTGGTTCCGGTTACAAGCAAAGAATCTGCGCCGAGATCATTCAGGAAGCCTGAGAGGGGCGTACCGTAAAACGCACTAGGCTTATGTTTATAAATCACGATGTCCTGAGGGGATGGCGCTATCTCATCCATGATTTCGTTGCCGTCGCGGTTGAAGCCGGTGGTCTTTGGGGCGGTTACATCTTCATCGGTACGGCTGTTCTTCCAGGCCCAGCCACCAGCGTCCCACCCGTCCTCGCGCACGGTGCCCGTCGTATAGATGACTGGAATGTCTTTCTCATGACATTTATCGATCAGCTTGCGGATATGGGGCAGGGCGTCCCAGGCATCTTCGCCGCAGGAATTATGGAACTTTTTGATAGAGTCCAAAATCGGTTCGCGCTTGTCGCCACAAAAATTATAGCTGACATCGATTACTAAAAGAGCGGGCTTTTCGCCAAAGCCTGCTTCGGCACCAAACCCACTTTTCTCAAAAACCTGTTTGTCGCGCTCAGTTAAAAATTCACTCCAGATTCGTTCGGCCATTTTATTAGCTCCTAATTTAAAGCGCTGCGCCGGTTGGTAAATTGTATTCTGCGTCGATCGTATCGATGTAATCGAGCGCTTCCTGCGTAGAGACGACATCGGCATATTTGGCATGCATGTCGCAGAGGTTAATCGCGTGACTGGCCTGTGACCGGTCAAAGCAGGCTTCTTCGGCAATGGTGATGCGAAGGTTTTCGCTGAAACCATCCAGAACAGAGGCGCGTACACAGCCGGACGTTGTGGTACCGGTTACGACCAGTGAGTCAGCCCCTAGATCGTTGAGGAACCCTGTCAAAGGAGTGCCGTAAAACGCGCTCGGTTTGTGTTTGCGGATGACAATGTCCTGTGGGGATGGTGCAATCTCATCCATGATGTCATTGCCGTCGCGATTGGTATCACGTGCATCCGGCGCGCCGCTTGGGACATCTTCCTTGCCGCGCGAGCTCTTAAAATGCCAGGCACCCTTGTCCCAGCCATCATCGCGGACGGTTCCGGTCGTATAGATAACGGGAATACCTTTGTCGTGGCATTTATCGATCAGCTTGCGGATGTGGGGTAGCGCTTCCCAGGCTTCCTCGCCACAGGACGTACGCCATTTTTCGATTGAGTCGAGAATGGGCTCACTGCGTTCGCCACAAAAAGCGTAATTTACGTCAATGATCAGGAGGGCTGGTTTTTTTCCGCCGCCTGCTGTTGCGCCATACCCCGAAGCCGCGAAGACTTCCTTGTCTCGTTCCGTCAGAAATTTATCCCAAATACGTTCTTGCGCCATGGTCTTGCCTCCTAGCCGCTATCGTTTCAATATAACACTACAGTTTGTACTTTAGACAAAGTCTATGCCTCGGACCTCCGCTGCGCAACAGAGAGGCCTGAACCGGATATAGGAGAGAGATCATGCTGAACATAAGTCGCATACATCATATAAATATTCGTTCGACGCCAGAGAAGCTGGATGCCACCCGTGATTTTTATCGCGACATTCTCGGAATGGAAGAAGGCTACAGGCAACCATTCAAGGGCCACGGTTACTGGATGTGGCGGGATAATCATCCCTGGGTTCATATCTCGACAACGGGTCCGAAAGAAAACCCGGTGCTGCAGCCGGAAAGCATGGATGCTGGCTTTGGTCACATTGCCTTTGATTCCACGGGCTACCAGGACTTCAAAGATTTGCTGGATGAAAAAGGCATGAAATACGACGAACATCCGACGCCGGACAAAGACATGATGCAGATTTTCTTCCCCGACCCTAATGGCGTGGTGGTTGAAATGGTCTTTGATATGGCCGAGGTCGACGCTGCCAAGGCCGCGCAATCAGCCGCCGCCGCTGCCGAATAACTTATATAACGCTCATATTCGGCGGGTGGCCCATCAGCCATTCGCCGACGGTGCGGAAATGGGTTTTACGTCCCTGAATTTGGAGGGCGACGGCGTGGATGTCGCGTAGCCGCCGTTCAAACGGCCCATCAGCAAAGATTGAGCTCGTGCCGCCAGTGTCGAACAGCGTATCGACCACTGTTTTCGCTTCGTGAATGGCATGCGTCGCAGCCAGCCGTATCTCCAGCCTTTGCTCCAGTGTTGGAGCTCCGTTTATGAGCGTCTCTTGCCAGGCATCTTCTACCTCGGCAAACAGATATCGCCGCGCGCCACGTAATTTGGCTCGCATGCGGGCAACCTCATCCTGCACGACCGGATTGTCACGAAGCACATCTGCCGCATTACGGGGCTTTTTGTCCTGAGCTATTTCGAGGAATTTGTCCAGAACGGCCGCGCTTAAACCCAGGGCGACGGATGAAAAGCCCATTGCATAAATTGCCATGGTGGAGAAATTATAAAGCGGTGATAGCTCATCGGCGCCTTCAATCATCGTAGCGCGGACAATGGTGTGTTCTTCCGGGACAAAGTGCTCTTTGAGCTCAAACCCGTCGCTGCCGGTATTTCTGAGGCCAAAAACATACCACTTGTCGGAAAGCGTTGTTTCGTTCGCCGGTATAAAGGTCGTGCGGATTTCCGGTTTGTCGCCTTTTCCCATTCTAACGGACCCGTCTTGCTCATAGACCGTAGAGCAATGGGTCGCAAGCCAGGTGGCGTGATGGCTACCACTGACAAACATTGTTTTAGAGGTCACCAGATAACCGCCATCGACGGCTTTTGCCTCTGCCTTGCCAGGTCCCCAGGCGAGGACGCCATTGGCATTATCACCCCATATCTTGCTGCTAATCGATGTATCGAGATAGCCACCGAGCATGGAGCAACCGCTGCCCTGACCGACACACCAGGCGGCGCTACCGTCATATTTGGCGATGGCTTCGATAACTCGACAAAATACGGGAAGTGGAAGTTCCTCGCCGCCCGCTTTCTTGGCCAATAGCATACGAAACAGCCGCTTGCCATGGAGCGCTGCCATGGCTTTGCCGGTTAGCTCGCGAATTTTTTCGCCCTCGGCGGCTTCGGCCTCAAGAATGGGACCGATATCGTCGACGCGCTTTACCCATTCATCCGCCAGGTCGGCGTAATCAATCACTGGTTTGGAACCTTCATTCATCGGACTGTCTCATTCTCGTCGCAGATTATGCTGCAGGCAGGCTTGATTATGGCGCTGATAGGCGGCGCTGTCACCAAGCGGAGAATGGCGTTAAAACCGATTTGCAGTTCGCGCGCCTGCTGATACCGTGGCGCCAAAGCAAACTCATCGGAGGCAAGGATGGCAGGCAAGGCGAACAAATACGATCGCACGAAAGAGGATTTAGGAAATATCGTTGGTCTGGAGCATTTGAACCTTCTGGTTCCGGACCAGCAAATTGCAATGAAATTCTATGTTGAAGGGTTGGGTTTGACGCGCGATCCCTATATGCAAACCGGTCTGGGTAATATGTGGATCAATGTTGGCGATAGTCAGTTTCATCTCCCGACAAGGGGGACGCAGGTAATGCGTGGCTCTATCGGGCTGGTAATGCCTGATTTGAAGAAACTGGTGGCACGGCTGAAGTCTGTTCGTAAAGACCTTGCCGGAACCAAATTTGGTTTCAAAACGCCCAAGGGTGCCAAATATGTTGAGGTGACCTGTCCCTGGGGAAATAGATTTCGGTGCTATGGTGCTGGAAAATCGACCGCACCGATTGTGCTGGGCATGTGCTACAACCAGTTTGATGTGCCGGTTGGGGCGGCAAAGGGTATCGCGAAATTTTATCGGGAGATTATAAGCGCTGATGTCACGATGGGGCGCTGGGACAAGGCACCGGCGGCACGGGTTTGTGCCGGACATCGTCAGGAACTGATATTTAGCGAGACCAGAAAAAAGATACCGGAATTTGATGGTCACCACTTGCAGATCTATATCGCTAACTTTTCGGGTCCGTACAAAAAGCTGCTCGACCGTGGGCTGATCGCCCAGGAATCCAATCAGCATCAATACCGGTTCATCGATATCGTTGATCCCGATAATGGAAAGCTTTTGTTTAAACTGGATCATGAGGTGCGCGCGATGACGCATCCGTTTTATGGTCGCTCGAAAGTTAATCGCAACCCGGATCAATCTAACGCGCTATTTGCCAAAGGGCATGAGACCCAACCATGGCTGGCGTCAGCAACAGGGAGTTAAAAAGGATGCTCGAACTTTATACTTGGATGACCGATAACGGCTATAAAGCCCGCCAGATGGTGGAAGAAACCGGCATCGAATATGATTTAAAACCGATCAATCTGCGCAATAAAGAGCAGTTTGATCCGGAATATCTCAAGATCAGCCCCGGCCACAAAATTCCGGCAATCATTGATCCCGATGGGCCGGGTGGCAATCGGGTTACCCTCTGTGAATCAGGCGCGATTCTGAAATATATGGCGGAAAACTATGCGCCCGCGCTTTATCCAGAAGATCCGATGCAGCGGATTAAAGT
>CALIBP010000079.1 GCA_938048165.1 uncultured Alphaproteobacteria bacterium
CCACCATTTTACTCGGAACAATTCTCGGTGCGGGTCATGGCGCTTTGCTTGAAAGTGATAGCCTTTTCTTTCTGTCGCGTATTTCCTATCCGCTATATCTTATTCACCTGCCGTTGATACCCTTGGGGCTGGCGCTGTCTGGCATCAATGCGGGCTTTGTTTCATTCCTGGTCGTGTTTGCGGTTTTGTCGCTGATGGCCGGTTTGTTTATCCATTATGCTGTTGAGAAGCCTTTCTTGATCATCAAGGCACGCGTTTGATCATACGCCATGGTGCACAGCAGGTCGGTTTTTGTATACTGGCACCATCGAGCCGCCCACACCGGAGTATCAATAAATGGAATATCTCCACACGATGGTTCGCGTCCGCGATATCGACGCTTCCCTTAATTTTTACTGCAACCTTCTTGGATTGGTTGAGGTCAGTCGAAAAGACAGCGAGAAAGGCCGTTTTACTCTGATTTTTCTGGCCGCCCCCGGCGATGCAGAAGCGGCTAAGGAAACCCGTCGACCAACCGTTGAATTGACACATAACTGGGACCCTGAAGAATATGATGGTGGCCGAAATTTTGGTCATCTCGCCTATCGCGTCGACGATATTTACACGGTTTGCCAGCGCCTGATGGATGGCGGTGTCACGATAAACCGTCCGCCTCGCGACGGTCATATGGCGTTTGTCCGTTCCCCGGATGGTATATCGATTGAATTGCTCCAGCGCGGTGACGCCCTGCCTTCGGCAGAACCCTGGGCGTCGATGGAAAACACTGGAGAGTGGTAAAAATAGGCAACCATTTCGCTGGAAACCTAAACACCCTATAACGGCCCGCATGGGGCTTCTTAAAATTTTCTCTGACCGGTTTGATGCGTTGCCGGTGGTTGTTCAGGCCGCCTGGTGGATGACGCTGAGCGCCTTTGCCTATGCCGCATCGATTGGTATTGCCCATCATTTGACTGAGCATCTGCCGGTTTTTGAGGTTGCGCTTGGCCGCAATGTGTTTGCTGTCGCCTTTATGGTCCCTTGGTTAATGCGCGTCGGGCTGAGCGCCATGCGGACCAGCCATTTTGGCATGCATGCCGTGCGCGGTTTGTTTTCAGCGGCAAATGTCTGGTTCTTGTTTGGCGCCTTGGCCGTAGCGCCGATAGCTGATGTTTCGGCGATCACTTTTATGATGCCGATTGTTGCCTCAATTCTAGCGGTTCTGTTTTTCCGCGAGAAAACCAGCCTTTGGCAGTGGATGGCGACGTTGGCCGGTTTCGCGGGCGCGTTGATTGTCATTCGGCCGGGCATGGCCGGCTTCAATCCCGGCTTATTACTCGCCGTCGCTTCGGTTATTGCCGGTTCGGCGGTTGCCATGTTGATCAAAGGTCTTCTAAAGCACGACTCGTCGGATACCGTCGCCGCCTGGCTATTTGTGTCCCATACGGTTCTCGGGTTGATACCGGCGATCATCGTTTGGGTTCAGCCTGGCTGGCAGGATGTGTTGTGGATGGCATTGCTTGGCTATCTCGGCACCGTCATTCAACGTGCTTTTAATCGATCAATGGCGCTGGCGGATGCAACGGTTGTTCTGCCGTTTAATTTTACGCGACTGATCTGGGCGGCATTGTTTGGCTTTCTGTTCTTTGCAGAGATTCCGGATATCTGGACCTGGGTCGGTGGTACGGTCATCTTTCTGGCATCCATTTGGCTCACGCGAATTTCCACCGCGCGTAAAAAACAACAGGGCTGATGACTAGCAACTGTCCTGATTTGTGGCATAATTGAAGAAATTCGATATGCCTGTGAGGTCCTTCCATGGCTGTGAACCATACGCGTGAACCGGCTGAGAAACTGAAACCCGTAATCGATCCTGCTGCCTGGGATGCCGCTGAGATGGAAAGTGGCGAGAGCTGGGTCTATCGCTTTACCGATAGCGAGATCGCTGAAATCCTGTCCGCCGCACGAACCCTCGTTCGGGATGGCGTAGATTTAGTTCATGTTGGCAAGGATGATTTTATCCTGCCGAAAACAGCGGATACCTTTGCCGAAATCTATGATGAGTTAAAGAATGGTCGCGGATTTGTGCAGATGCGCGGTTTGCCGGTCTGTGAGATCAGCCGTGAGGAAACGGCGGCGGTCTTATGGGGTGTGGGTACGCATTTTGGCAGGGCGCTTTCCCAAAATCCCGGAGGGCATGTGCTGGGCCATGTCAAGGATCTCGGAAAAAATTACAATGACCCGATGGTCCGTGGTTATCAGACCAAGGCGGCGATGACGTTCCACGCCGACCCCTGCGATATGGTCGCACTGCTTTGTGTGAATACCGCAAAGTCGGGCGGTGAAAGCCGGGTTGCAAGTTCCGTGACACTCTACAATGAGATGCTCAAGCGCCGTCCTGATTTGGTTGCTGATTTGTGTGAAGATTTTTACTGGACCAAACATGGCGAATTCTCCCCCGGTGAAGACCCCTGGTATAAATTACCGGTGTTTTCGTTTATGGGTGGTCGTTTCAGTGCCAAAGGAGCCTCTACCCATGCTCGTAAGGCTCAGGAATTACCGGGTGCTGAACGGTGGAGCGCGCTCCGCACGGAAGCGGTAGACTTGTTTCAGGAACTCGTACCGGATTTGGCTGCCGACCTGCCTTTTCAACAGGGCGATCTGCAGATATTGAACAGCCATGTCACGCTCCATTCGCGGCGGCCTTACGAGGATTGGGAGGAGGCAGGTCGTAAACGCCATCTTTATCGCTTGTGGATTGAGAACGAAGATTTGCGGCCCCTGCCGGATGCCGTAAGACGAAACCTGAAAGGCGTTGTGTTGGATGGTTATGTTCCGCGTGCGCCGCTTGATGCCGAGGAGGCCGCCTGATGCCCTATGCGCCACGCGCTAACCGTGACCGTAAACCAGCAGTTCCGATGCAACCGGCCATTGACCCTGCGGCCTGGACGCCGGATGAACTTGCCGCAAATGATGACTGGATTTATGAGCTTACCGGGAGTGAGTGCGATCAGATTGCGGCGGCGGTCGATAACATCGAGAAACGCGGGTTGGATATAAAAGATATCCGGAAAGGTGATTTTCAGCTAGACGGTTTTGCTGATGATCTCGCAGGGCTTCGTGATGAATTTCTCAATGGAAGAGGCTTCGTTCTGATCCGGGGCGTACCGGTGGCAGAGATGACCCGCGAGCAATCGGCGATTGCATTCTGGGGGATAGGGGCGCATCTCGGGCGGGCGGTCTCGCAGAATGGCCAGGGCCATCTATTGGGCCACGTCAAAGATGTTGGCGGTGATTACTCGGACAAGAATACACGGGGCTATTTATCCAATGCGCAGATGGGTTTCCATGCTGATCGTTGCGATTATGTCGCGCTGCTTTGCCTGCAAACATCAAGATCGGGTGGCGAAAGCCGGATCGCAAGCTCAGTCTCGCTCTATAACAAGATGCTTGCTGAACGTCCTGATCTTGTTGAGGAACTCTGCAAGGATTTTTACTGGTCGCGGATTGGAGAGATCCCGCCCGGGTTGGGACCGTATTACCTGATGCCGGTTTTCAGTTTTGATGATGGCTATATCTGTGTGCGTGGTGTCAGCACCCAGATCTATAAGTCGCAGGGTCTGGAAGGCGTGCCTGACTATACGGAAAAACAGCACGAGGCGCTTGATTACTTCAAAGCAACAGTTGAGAGCCTGTCCTTTGATATGGAATTCCGGGAAGGCGACATTCAGATCCTGCACAACCATGTCATACTGCATTCGCGTCGGGGATTTGAAGATTGGCCGGAGCCGGAAAAGCGCCGCCATCTGTTGCGGTTATGGTTGCGTGATGATCACGGACGACCATTAATGGCCGAATATCAAGACGTTATAAGTGGCGTGGAGCTCGAAGGGGTTGAGCTTAATACGCCGCTAGATGTAAAAATTCCGACCAGTGGAATTTAAAACGATTATCGGGCTAGCGTTTTTGAATAACGAAATTCGTTAAATTGTATTTTGTTCCCTGCGCCGGTGTTTCGCCGCGATGCAGGTGCGTCCAAAACGGCGGAAATAGCAAAAGAGACCCCGCTTGAGGTTGGATGCCCGACATTTGAAATGCGAATTGAGTTTGTCCGCCGGAAGAGATATCGGCCAAATACAATATTGTTGCTAGGACCCGATTATTAGTCTCTGGCGTGCTCGCATCTGAGTGCCAGTCAAACCCTTGTCCGGGATCTATTCTTTCGAGTTGTAAGGGTGTTAACACGCATTTATCCGTCATTAGGACGCGTTTAAAGGAAAGATATGTTTCAGCATAGTGATGAATACGTTCTTCGATTGCTTGTTGAATCATCGCAGAAATTTCCTGCCATTCGGGAAGTATGCCGATACCAAGCATTTGGCCTTTTCTGTCGCTGGGATTGTCGTTGCCCTGGGTCTTGCTATGTGTGACACGAGAATCCTGATTAAATCGGGCGATGACCTCTTTGCAAATTTCCGGTGAAATTACGTCCGGATAAATATTAAGAAACGATGGCGGGACTGTTTGGGGCTTGGCAAGCCAATTGTCTTCGGTTGTTCCCGAAGTATTCCGAGCCTTTATCCGATGTTCAAAAAAATTGATTGTTATCATCTTGCCACGACAGAACGTTAATTGCTGTTTTGGGAAAATCTTATTGAAAAGTATGTCGATCTTACATCGGCTATTCTATATTGATGGCGTGCATATGTCGCTATCGATTTGGGAGACCCAAACGACGCAAAGAAATCTCAGCAAAGATTGCCGCAAGCAAAGCGACGGTGGCAAAGCCAAACATCACATACATGACCGGGATCAGGGTGCCGTTGGAGAGAAATCCGACAGATTGTTCGGCGGCACCGGCAAAAAACAGCTGACTAAAGACAACAGCGCCGGACGCACTGCCCGCAAGTGCTGGATTAACCCGCATGGCACCGGTCTGCGCGTAAGGCATACACATGCCTTGCGCGATGCCCAACGCGGCCCCTGGGATCATAATGCCGGTGATCGATAGCCCCGCTGTTTCATGCCAGACCCATTGGATACCGACGATCACCAGGCACAGGCTGGCGCCGCCGATTGTCATCATCCCTATTGAAAGCCGATTGCCGATTTGTCCAGAAATCAGATTGCCCAGCATAAAACCAGCGGGCATCCACAGGAACCACAGGCCGAAATCTGTCGTAGAGATGCCTAAGGCTTCTTTCGCCAGAAATGCAGAGGCCGCCGCATTGGCAAAGAAAACACCCGAGACACAGCCCGGCATCAGCGCGTAAGCCGCAAATCGAGGCACCCGAAGGAGTTCAAAATAGTTCTTAAAAATATTGCGTACGATAACCGCGAAAGGAGGCTTTTCCCGAACAGCGGCGTGTGTTTCCGGGAGACCGAAATAAATAATGCCAATGAGGATTAGGCCGATGACGGAGATGGGAATAAACAGAAATCGCCAGCCTTCCCAGCCCACAAGATAGGCGCCAATGGTTGGTGCTAAAAGCGGTCCTAAAACATAGGCGGCCGTGAGATTGGCGATGACAGCGGATATCTTTTCCATGCCATAGACATCACGGGCTATTGCTCGGGCCAAAACGATACCGCAGCCAGCGCCGGCGCCCTGCAACATGCGACCCCCGAGAAGCATCTCGATGTTCTGAGCAAACCAGCAGAGCTCCGCGCCCATCGTATATAAAGCAAGGCCGCTCAGAAGTACGCGCTTGCGCCCCCATTCATCAGAGATACCCCCATAGATGATACTGGTGAAGGCCATGGTCATCATGGTTAGCGATAATGTCGCAAAGGCGAGATTATCGCCGATCTGAAATTCTTCCTTAACCAGCGGCATCGCCGGAATGAACATATGGTTCGCCAATGGCGAAATAAACGTTATCGCGACCAGCGTGATGAATATGAAGCGATGTTGGGGGAAGGAGGCGTTCATTTCAGTGACTTAGCACTGTTTTGGGGGGCAGGACAGGGTTGCAGATGGCAGTTGCGAATATAGCTTTGTGGATTTACGCCTGCCGCTTTCAGCTGTTGCCGATGTCATGTATCCTGCCGTTCAATAGAATTTTACGTTTCCATGAAGGAATATGAATATGGCCAATAGCTCGCTGCCTCTCGCCCGATTTAAGGTACTTGATCTCACCCGGGTGCGCTCTGGCCCGACCTGCGTGAAGGTCCTGGCTGATTGGGGTGCTGATGTTGTTAAGATTGAGATGCCCCCTAAGCCTGGTCAGGATGACGGCTATACGGGCAGTCGGGACTCTGCGGATTTTCAGAATTTGCATCGCAACAAGCGCTCAATGACACTCAATCTGAAAGAGGCAGATGGCAAAGCGATCTTTTACAAACTGGTCGAAGAGGCTGATGTCGTCGTCGAAAATTACCGTCCCGATGTCAAACATCGGTTAGGGATCGATTATGACTCTCTGAAAGCGATCAATCCCCGGATTATTCTCGGCAGCATATCTGGATTTGGTCAGGATGGACCCTATGCCGAACGCCCCGGCGTCGATCAGATCGCACAGGGTATGGGTGGGTTTATGTCGGTAACGGGTCTTCCCGGGCAAGGTCCGGTCAGGGCGGGGACCGCTATTTCTGATCTGACCTGCGGGATGAACTGTGCCACGGCAATTTTGATTGCCTTGTTGCAGCGCGAGGAAACCGGAGAAGGGCAGTGGGTTCATACCTCGTTATTGGAATCTCAAATCGCCTTGATGGATTTCCAGATGGCACGTTACCTGATTGAAAATGATGTGCCGGAACAGGCGGGCAACAATCACCCCAAATCGACCCCGACCGGCGTTTTTAAAACCAAAGACGGCTACATCAACATCGCTGCAGGCGGGCAGCAAATGTGGACCCGGCTTTGTGACGGGCTGGGCGCCCAGCCTTTATTCGATAACCCAGATTACAAAACGGCGGCCGATCGTCTTGCTCATCGCGATCAGCTTAACGATGATCTTGCGAAATACACGGTGACGAAAACCAGTAAAGAGTGGGTTGATCAGCTCAATGAAAAAGGCGTGCCTTGTGGTCCCATTTACAAGGTCGACGAAACCTTCGCCGACCCCCAGGTCAAACATCTGGGAATAGCGCGCAGTTTCGAGCATCCCAAACGCGGTGAAATGACCGTAGTAGGCCAACCGTTTCAGCTGAGCGGGTCAGATCCTGCCATTCGCAAGGCGACGCCGGAATGCGGCGAGGATACTGATGATGTCCTGAAAGCAGCTGGCTATGATGCCGACACTATTGCCAGTTTCCGGGACCGAGGTGTCGTGTAACGAAATTTAGTTGCAGACCGGTAAAGGCAGGACATAGGTGCGGTTCTCTGCGGCGACGACCACGCTGTTTCCAGGGACGGCGGTCCAGTTATCGCGAATATCGTCCAACGGTTTTGACAGGATGAGGATAGCTTTCTCGCTGGGGGCGTCAGTGCCACTAGAGAAGTCCGAAAGTGGGACGTCACTGCCAAGGTACAGGCTGGCCGGCTTGTTGTTTGTCGCGTAACGGACGGCATAAAGCGTTTCCCCATCACATAAAACGGCGGTGAGTAAAAAGGGTTCAATGACATTATTGTTCTGTCGGGCGTCCTCGACGATTTTGATGGTTGCGGCGAAAGCAGCTGGGATATCGGATTCCAGATTCTGGCCGAGGAGCAGATGAAAAAACAACTGGCTATCGGTCGCACCTTTGATGTTCGTAAATAAATCAGCCCGGACGGCGATCAACAGGTCGCGCCGCAGTTTTTCAAACTCACCAATTTGGCCGTTATGCATGAACAGGTAATTGCCATAGCGAAATGGGTGGCAGTTTGATGTTGAGGTTGGCGTGCCTGTTGATGCGCGCAAATGGGCAAGAAATGTTCTCGCCTGGATTTGTTCAGCGAGGCTGCGAAGATTTTCGTCATTCCAGGCGGGGTGAATATCGCGAAACAGGCCCGGCTGGTCATGGTGCCGGTACCAGCCAACGCCAAACCCGTCGCCATTGGTGACCGAGCGGCTTTCACGTGCCTGGAGAGATTGCCGAATCAGGGAGTTTTCGGGCTTGAACAGCACTGTATCGAGAAAAATCGGCGGTCCGCTATAAGCAAGCCATCTACACATTTTGGTGGCCGTTAGCTTTTCTGAACGCTGTCGTGAAACAGTTCTTCTGGTTCGAGACGGCGGTCGATCAATTCCTGCGCAAAGGAGTAACCGATAAACCGTTCAATATTTGCCCGATTGGCGGCCAGCCCCACCGGCCAGGCATCAGCTCCCAATAGTTTCGTTTGTTCCTCTCGGGCCATTCGCGCCCAGGATAGCTGGGACCAACCCGGGTCATCCATATAGGTGGCGGCGATGGATTTCGCTTGCCCGTATAGGTCCAGCATTTGCTGTGGTAATTCGGGATTGGCAGCAATCACCTCGTCCTTAAGGGCAATGACATGCATGATCGGGAAAAACCCGTTACGCCCGAAGAATTCGGCACAGGCGGCTTTGGGGTCGGGGAAAAGACGCCGGGCGGCCCCGGTTTCCAGGGTCGACGGCGCGCGTGAGAAAAACAGTGCATCAATATCGCCCTCGGCCAGTAAGACACCCAAATCTGCATCTGCGGCGACATATTCAATATTCCAGCCGGGTTTGGGCTCAAAAGCGACGGTTTCATTGGCCCGTGTCACCCATTGCACTGATTTCAGGTCTACACCGTATTCATGGGCAAGGTCACCTTTGGCGAGAACCGCGAGTGTGGTCTGAAAACTCTGTAAACCGATACGCTTCCCCGTTAATGCGCTTGGCTCGATAATATCTGACTCTGTCGGGACATACATTTGCGTTTGACTAAACAAACGTCGTGGGAACGCCGGTATGGCTGTAAAGGGCAGGCCTCGCGCCTTCGCCATGATGAAGGAAGAAAACGATACCTCGGCGGCATCGAACTCACCGTCCTGAAGCATTCTCTTATGGCGGTGAGCACCATCGCGCTGCGCGGTGGTTTCACCAGCCTGTAGGACGGTCAGCTTGAGGGAGTCCGGAATATCCAGTGTGCCATCAAAAAAGGGAAAATGGCGGTCATAGCGATCAATCGCGAGGGAAATATCTGTTTGCATGGTTAAGACTCTTGCATAGCATTTAGGCTGTCGTCCAGCGTACAGCGCGATTGTTTTTGAGAGCGAGAGAACGGCAGGAAGACAATTTGTGTCAGCCATTGCCAGTGGTTCGCGAAGTGCGATAGAACCGCGCCAACCCGATAACTTTTCTGGAGCCCGTTTATGGCGTCTAACAATTACATCTATGTCATGCAGGACCTTTCCAAGACTTATCCTGGTGGCCGCGAGATCGTCAAAAATGTAACGCTGGCGTTTCTGCCAGGGGCGAAGATTGGTGTGCTGGGTGTTAACGGCGCCGGTAAATCGACCGTTATGAAAATCATGGCCGGACTCGATAAGGAATATACCGGTGAGGCGTGGGCCGCAGAAGGCACATCAGTTGGTTACTTGTCGCAGGAACCGGAGCTTAATCCCGACAAAGATGTTTTTGGCAATGTTCTTGAGGGTATGCAGGCAACGCACGCTCTTTTGCAGCGCTTTGAAGAAGTCAGCAACAAATTTGCCGAACCCCTTGAAGACGATGAGATGAATGCGTTGATCGAGGAACAGTCAGAATTACAGGAAAAGATTGATGCCGTAGACGGATGGGAGCTGGAGCGGACTATCGAAATAGCGATGGACGCGCTGCGGTGCCCACCGGGAGATGCGGATGTCACGAAGCTGTCAGGGGGCGAGCGGCGGCGGGTCGCACTCTGTCGGTTGCTACTTCAAAAGCCGGATATGTTGCTCCTCGATGAGCCAACTAACCATCTCGATGCAGAATCTGTTGCCTGGCTTGAACGGTTTTTGGACGATTACCCGGGAACAGTCGTTGCGGTGACCCATGATCGCTACTTTCTCGACAATGTTGCCGGCTGGATCCTTGAACTGGATCGCGGGCGCGCTCTGCCATTTGAAGGAAACTACTCTTCATGGCTGGAGCAGAAAGCCGCACGGCTGGCGCAGGAAGAACGCGAAGAAGGCGCCCGTCAGAAGACGTTGGCTAAAGAACTGGAATGGGTTCGGTCAAGTCCACGCGCCCGCCAAGCCAAAAGCAAGGCACGTCTCGCTTCCTATGAGGAGTTACTTGCCAAGTCCTCTGATGCGGCATCGAGCGGTGCACAAATTGTTATTCCGGCGGGCGAGCGGCTGGGCAATCTTGTGATTGAGGCCAATGATGTATCAAAAGGCTATGATGATCGTCTGTTGGTTGATGGGCTAAACTTTAAGCTGCCTCCAGGCGGCATTGTTGGGGTAATTGGTGCCAATGGAGCTGGCAAGACGACGCTGTTCCGGATGATTACGGGCGCTGAAGCGCCGGATAGTGGGGAGCTTCGCATCGGTGATAGCGTCAAGCTCGGTTATGTTGATCAATCCCGGGACTCTCTCGACGATAATAGCACAGTTTGGGAAGAAATCTCTGAAGGGGAGGCCGAGGTCAATCTTGGAAAGCACAAGGTGCAAAGCCGTGCCTACGTCGGCGCGTTTAATTTTCGTGGTCCTGATCAACAGAAGAAAGTTGGACAACTATCCGGTGGTGAACGAAACCGGGTGCATCTTGCGAAGATGTTAAAGTCGGGGGCTAACGTTATCCTGCTCGATGAACCGACCAATGATCTCGACGTTGATACGTTGCGGGCGCTTGAGGAAGCGCTGTTGGACTTTGCCGGCTGTGCTGTTGTGATTAGCCATGACAGGTGGTTTCTTGATCGCATTGCGACCCATATTATGGCGTTCGAAGGCGATAGTCATGTTGAATGGTTTGAAGGAAATTACGAAGATTATGAAGCTGATCGCAAGCGTCGCCTCGGCGATGCCGCTGCGCAGCCACATCGCATCAAATACCGGCCTTTAACCAGAAGCTGATCGAGGGTCGGTTTATTTGCCGGTTTTTTTGCGGAGGGCGGCCAGAAGACCGTCTATCTTGCCGCCATTCTGATTGATGATCGATGAGAATTCGTCACGCTGCGTTATGGCCATGCTTACGCCCTCGACCGAAACATCGACGATCTTTAACTCTTTCCCATTCCGGACTCGCCAATCAACAGGAATTTTGCGACCGTCTGTCAGAACGACCTCTGACTGAACCAGATTGTCGCGTTCGTTTATATTTCTGATCTTGCCGACAACAAAGTTCTCGCCTTTGTAGTCGGCAAATCGCGCCGCATAGGCTTTAACAATAAAGTCCTCGAATAGGCTCGTATATTCCTTTTGTTGCATTTCAGTCGCGCGGCGCCAGAAGCGGCCTAATGTGAAGCGCGCTAACAGCTTTACCTCGAACTTTGCATTGAGAATTTTACGAAAACGTTCCTCTCGTTGATCCTGAGTGATCGCCTTATCGGTCAGGGAGTCGATCGCATTCTGCCCAACCGAACGAATGAACTCGTCTGGTCCATCGGAGGCTTTGGCGAGCGGTGGGTGGGCAAGGCTTGCCAATAGCAAAGCAAAAAAAACGAAATAACCAGGGTGGATCAGCTTTGGTCGCATCGGGATCGTCTCACGCTAAAAATTAAAATCCAGGATATCGAACTTGATCTACCACAGATGGTAGCGCGGTATCCCCCATGTCTGTCAACGGTCTGGTCAACTTTAGAACATGCAAACCGTATAAATTTCGTCAACTGGGAATCACTAACTCTTGTTTGTTGTCACGCAGACAACTGAATTGGATTTCTCTCCGACATTATTAAATATTGACACATAACAATATCTTTATATATTAATGTTTCTTTAGTCAATTTCTTTTAAACCCCGGTTTTGGGCAGTTTGGTGCGCGGATAGTATTAATGGATAGAGTGCTTGCATGTTTACGGGCAGCGGCGGAGCCAACGAGGCTACGCTTGCTCGCGCTGTGTGCCGCCAGTGATATGAATGTAAGTGATCTCACTAGTATTTTGGGCCAAAGTCAGCCAAGGGTTTCAAGACATCTTAAACTCTTATGTGACGCGGGCCTTCTCGACAGATATCGGGAGGGTAGTTGGGTATTTTATCGGCTGGCGGATGATTCCGGAGAAGA
>CALIBP010000080.1 GCA_938048165.1 uncultured Alphaproteobacteria bacterium
TCCGCCAACCGTATGATCAATTCTGACTTGGTCATCGCCCCTGCCTCCGAATTTCCAGAAACAGCGACCCCCCGGTGCTGTTTGATGGAACCATCACTTGAGCTGAGGGTGCCAGACGGATACCAGCCCGTCAAGTGTAAGTCTTTCTGAAAGCGAGGTTTTTTGAACTATGGCGGATGCGTAATCGAGCCAGTCTTCGACCTCACGGCGTATACGAATATCGCGAACAGGCAGTGTTTTACTGAGCGTCTTTTCTTTATTCAACCAGCTCTTGGCCTGACGTTCGCCGCCAATAGCATCGATGAGACCATTCTTAAGAGCCATCCGTCCGGTATAGACACGTCCGTCCGCCAGATCGCGAACTTTCTCGGGTTTCATATTGCGGCCCTTCACAACCATGTCTACAAACATGGCAAACATGTCATCGACCAGTAGTTTGGTCGCAGCGCGAACCTTGGGCGTCACCTTGGAAAATGGCGATGGCTCCGCTTTGAGCGGCGCGCTTTTGATGGCTTCAAATTTAATGCCCATCTTGCTCAATAAATCGGTGACTTCGGCAGTCTGGAATAAAACGCCGATCGAGCCGGTAACCGTGCCTTCGTGGGCAAAGATGTGGTCTGCGGCAACCGCGATCATATAACCGGCAGAGGTCGCGAGTTCATCCATCACGGCAATAACGGGTTTCTCCTGACGAACACGATTGAGCGCTCGGTACAGAGCCTCACCGCCAACCACAGTACCGCCGGGTGAATTTATACGGACGATCAGTGCTTTTACGTCATCATCTTTGCGGATTTTCTCGATAGCGGCGAGCCGCTTGAGATCGTTATGGATGACGCCATTGACGTTTAACCGGGCGATATACTCGCCGGAATCAGCGCCCGTAAATTTATAGATACCGGCGGTAACGGCTGCCACTATCGCGATAATGGCAGCCGTTCGCCAGAACGTTAACCGTCGTTTTAACCGGCGACGGTCGATGAGGTAATCAGCATCCATGGCCAAGTCCTGTTAGCCCGACTGATTTTTGAATAGAAAGACTAGTCTTTCTTTTCGGCTTCTTCTTCCGCTTCCGGAGCAGCCTCTTCCGCAGGAGTTTCTTCAACGGCTTCCGCTTCAGGGGCTGCTTCCTCAGCCGCCGCTTCTGCAGCAGGCTCTGCCTCAGTTTCGGTAGCATCCTCCCCATCAGCACCAGCTTTTCGCATCGCTGCACCAAGAATGTCACCAAGGCTCGCTCCGGAATCCGAAGATCCGTAATGCGCCATGGCTTCTTTCTCTTCCTTGATCTCTTGTGCCTTGATTGACAGGCTCAGCTTGTGCTCACGACGGTCAATATTGGTGACCTGCGCATCGATACGATCGCCGACCGCATAACGGTCCGGACGCTGTTCGCTACGCTCGCGGGATAGATCAGAACGTCGGATAAAGCCTGAAAGGCCACCGGATACGGTTACTTCCAGGCCACCATCGGTGACACCGCTAACCGTACAGGTCACAACATCACCCTTCTTGAGATCGCCGGCTGCTGATTCAAACGGATCGTCGGTCAGCTGCTTGATGCCGAGCGAAATACGTTCTTTCTCGATATCGATGTCGAGGACCTTGGCTTTTACCATGGCACCCTTTTCATAATCGACAACCGCTTCTTCGCCGGATTTCTCCCATGACAGATCGGATAGATGGATCATGCCGTCAATATCGCCTGGCAGGCCAACAAACAGGCCAAACTCGGTGATGTTCTTGATCTCGCCTTCAATCTCGGTACCGACCGTGAAGCTCGACTCGAAGTCGGTCCAGGGATTTTCCTGGGTCTGTTTGATACCCAGAGAAATCCGGCGTTTGGTTTGATCGACGTCGAGAACCATGACTTCGACTTCCTGGCTGGTCGAAATGATCTTGCCAGGATGGACGTTTTTCTTGGTCCAGCTCATTTCCGATACATGGACAAGGCCTTCTACACCTGGTTCCAGTTCAACAAACGCACCATAATCGGTGATGTTGCTGACCCGACCGGTGAAAACACCCTCGAGCGGATATTTAGCTTCGATGCTATCCCAGGGATCGGCTTCAAGCTGCTTCATGCCGAGAGAGATACGCTGGGTTTCGGCATTAAAGCGAATGACCTGCACATTAACCGTCTGGCCAACCGTCAACACTTCGCTCGGATGATTGATCCGGCGCCATGCCATGTCGGTGACATGCAACAGACCATCAACTCCACCAAGATCAACAAACGCACCATAATCGGTGAGGTTCTTGACAATACCCTCGATGACCTGACCTTCGGTCAGACCAGCAAGCAGTTCGTTGCGCTGTTCGGCGCGGGATTCTTCCAGAACGGCCCGGCGCGAAACAACAATATTACCGCGACGGCGATCCATTTTGAGAATCTGGAAGGGTTGCGGGGTACCCATAAGAGGGTTGATGTCGCGAACAGGGCGGACATCGACCTGACTGCCAGGGAGAAAAGCGATTGCGCCGGAAAGATCCACCGTGAAGCCGCCTTTGACGCGGCCAAAGATTGATCCCATAACCCGTTCGGTGTCGTTGAAAGCTTTTTCTAAAAGGGTCCAGGCTTCCTCGCGCCGGGCCTTTTCGCGCGACAGCATGGCTTCGCCCTGGCTGTCTTCCATTCTTTCGAGAAAAACATCGACGATATCGCCCGCCGAAATATCCGGGGCAGTACCGGGGACGCCAAATTCGCGAAGCGCCACACGTCCTTCGGACTTCAAACCAACGTCGATCAGGACAGAGTCGCCTTCAATCGCAATAACCGTACCTTTGACAACCGTACCTTCGGAGTTCTCGCCCTCACCAAAGGTTTCTTCGAGCATGCCGGCGAAATCTTCGTCGGACATTTCTACATTTACGTCGGGATTCCCTAACTCAATAGCCATTCGTGTTATAAACCATTTCCTTCCATAAGCCCTTTTATCAGGGCCTGTTCCAAGGTCGCACACGGGTTGGTCCCCAATGGACCGCTTCCCTACCCTTGCGCTCTTGCTACGCCTTGGACTCGTTCCGCTTACTGATGAACTCTAATGCGGCAGTATATGCGGCATCTGTATTCATCCTGGTGGTATCCATGATGAATGCGTCGTCAGCCGGTAACAGTGGCGCGACACTTCGGGAACTATCCCTCGCGTCTCGCTCCCGCATATCCTGCAGAACGCGCGCATGTATAGCCTCATCGCCTCGTTCTAGCAACTCTTTAACCCGCCTTGCGGCACGGACCTCGACATCGGCATCCACATAAATTTTGTGGTCAGCATCCGGGCAGATAACCGTCCCGATATCCCGGCCATCGAGAATCGCGCCAGCCGCGCCATTGGGCGGGTTTTTGGCAAAGTTTCGTTGCTGTTCTATTAACGCTGCGCGCACCGAAGGCATCGCTGCTACCTTGCTGGCGCGCTGGGTGATTTCTTCGTCCCGAAGGGCAGGATTTTCCATCGTTTCGGGCGTGATCGCCTGAACCGCCTCGAGGGCCATTTCCTCGGTAACCTCGTCCTGGTCTGGGTAAAGCGATGACGTCATAAAGCCGGTTGCCCGGTAAAGCAGGCCAGTGTCGAGATAGGCATAGCCGAGCTCGCGGGCGAGGCGCCGGGCGAGGGTGCCTTTGCCGCTGGCCGCGGTGCCATCTACAGCAATTACGGGTTTCGTCACGAATTTTCCTTAATATCAGCACCCAGTCCTTTCATCAGCCCGACGAAGGATGGGAAACTCGTTGCGATATGATGAGAGTCATCGATGGCTACGGGTTGTTTGGCCGTCATCCCCAGAACCAAAAAGGACATGGCAATCCGGTGATCCATCCGGGATTCAATTTGCGCCCCGCCCGGAATACTTGCAGGCGCGCCTGTTACAATCAGGTCATCGTCCTCAATTTCAACACCGACGCCACAGGCGGTAAGCCCGTCGGCTATCGCTGCCAGGCGATTACTTTCCTTGACCCGCAATTCTTTCAGCCCCCGCATCCGTGTCACGCCGTCTGCGGCGGCGGCGGCGACAGCGAGAACTGGATATTCGTCGATCATCGACGGTGCGCGTTCCGGTGGGACGGTGACGCCTTTCAGCTGGCTGGTTCTGACGACCAGATCAGCAACTGGTTCGCCAGCCTGATCGCGTGCGCCTGTGACGTCGATATCAGCGCCCATTTCGCGCAAGGTGTCGATCATCCCGATCCGCAGGGGGTTCAGCCCAATATTCTTGATCGTGATTTCTGACTCCGGTGTGATCAGGGCCGCGACGAGAGGGAACGCGGCGGAAGAGGGGTCACCGGGGATGATGACCTCTTTACTCTCAAGCTCAGGCTGGCCGGTGAGGGTAATGACCCGTCGGTCGGGGGCTTCGTCTGTCACGGTTAGCGTCGCCCCAAAATGACGCAGCATAAGTTCGGTGTGATTGCGACTCGGTCGGGTTTCAATAACACTGGTCTCGCCCGGCGTGTTAAGACCGGCGAGAAGAACGGCGGATTTAATCTGCGCGGACGGTACCGGCAGTTTGTATTCGATTGGCATCGCCATGCGCGCGCCGATAACGGTAAGGGGCATTTTATCACCGTCGCGGGCGATGACCTGTGTGCCCATCTGGCCAAGCGGTGTCGCAATTCTTCCCATCGGCCGCGAACGGAGAGAGGCATCGCCGGTGAACTGAACCTGGATAGGATGGGTCGCGACGAGCCCCATGAGCAAGCGGGCACCGGTGCCGGAATTTCCGAGATCGAGAACATCGTCTGGTTCCTGCAGCCCGCCAACGCCGACGCCCCATACCCGCCACACATCATCGCTATCGCGTTTTATGCTAACACCCATGGCTTCGAGAGCCGTTGCGGTCCGCAAGACATCGTCACCCAGCAACAGGCCACGGATCGTCGTTTCGCCGACCGCCATACCGCCGATCATCAGCGCCCGATGCGAAATCGACTTGTCGCCGGGAACCCCAATATCGCCTTTGAGACCGCTAACCGGTGCGGAGACCAGCCCCGTCATGACCTAATCCTTTCTTAGCAATTGGTCAGATATCTCTATCTAGCCATCCACTATTTATTCGACGGGCTGTCTGTAGCACATCAACCGGGCATCACAATAGAATAAGCGGGGTGCAATTTTGCTTTTGACAGGTTCTGCGGATCGTGGCATTGGCAATTCATGAATTAGTTTTGATCGACGGAGGTTAATTTGGCGAAGCCTGAATGGGGTGAAAAACGAACCTGTCTGGATTGCGGTGCAAAGTTCTATGATATGCAACGCAGCCCAATCGTTTGCCCGACCTGTGATACTGAATTTGTTCCCGTTGTGACAGGGCGCGGCTCGCGCGCAAAAGCGGCGGCACCTGTTCCGGTTCCTGAGCCCAAGAAACCCGCTATATCCGATGAAGATGATTTGCTGGTTGCCGACGATGACGATGACGATGATGATGACCTTCTGCCGGATGATCCCGATTTGGATATCCTCGAGGATGACGACGACGACGATGATGACCTGATCGAAGATGTTTCCGACCTTGGCGGTGATGACGACGTGCTCGACGGTTTGGACGGCGGTCCCGAAAAACCCGATGATCCGGCGAGCAGCTAAACAAGCCAGTCGAACTTTAACGGCATTTCCTGTGATTTAGGTCTTGCATCCGGGACCTCAGTTTCAGTAGGTTCCGCGTCAGCGCCGTACCGGCGGCGGATAAACGGGTCAAAATAGGCCCACCGGTAACGAATTTGGGGCCATAGCTCAGTTGGGAGAGCGCTTGAATGGCATTCAAGAGGTCGGCGGTTCGATTCCGCCTGGCTCCACCAAATAAAAAGGGTCCTGCTGTGATGGCAGGGCCCTTTTGGGTTTTCTCCGTCCGTGTCTGAATTGGACGTCTTGTCGTTTAGTCAGTTAGACTAGTGGAAGTCTTGTAAAGGAAAGCTGCCGCCGTCTGATGCTTAACCGTCCCCCTCGTGAATCAAGCTAGGTTTCCTGGCTCTATGTGGTTTTGTGCGCTGCGGCCATTTTTGCCACAGTGCCGTTTGGCCGTCGGATTACCGAATATATTGATCTGTTTGTCGACGACTCCGTTTTTACCATTATTGTGGTTGGTGTTTTCGCTGTTCTTGCGTTCTATGTTGTCCGGTTCCTGATCCGGCGGAGCAATTCGTCCGCGGGGTCCTATTTTTGGCTGGGCGTCGTCGCGGTGGTTTTTTGTGTCTATGCCTATAACCTGCGCGACAACGCCGTTGAGACTTTGCATTTCTTTCAGTACGGGCTATTGGGGCTGCTGATCTATCGCGCGCTTTGCCACCGGGTCCGTGATTCCAGCATCTATTTCATTGCGCTGTGTCTGGGCTTTCTTTTCGGGGCGCTGGATGAGGCGATCCAGTGGCTAACCCCACAGCGTGTTTGGGATATGCGCGATATCCTGCTCAACAGCGTGGCGGTGGGGCTGGTGCAGATCGCTATTGGGCTGGGTTTAAAACCGGCGATTATTCAACCAGGTTTTGGGGTCGGGGGAATGGTTCTGTTATGCCGGACGCTGGCGCTGGCTGTCTTTATTTTCGGCATGTGTCTGTTGAATACTCCGGCGGTGATTGATCTCTATATTGATAAGATTCCCGGCGCGGCGCATGTGCGGGAGAAATCAAGTCAGATGGCGGAGTATGGTTATCTGTATCGCGATCCCGAGATCGGCATTTTCCGGTCCCGGTTTTCCAGAGACGAGTTAAAAAACCAGGATAGGATTCAGGCCGAACGGACGGCCAAGGTGCTGGATCAATATCCCGAGGTGAAGCTCTATCCGGATTTTTTCAAGAGATACACCGTTATCAATGAGCGCTTTATTCACGAGGCCGGTGTCCATCTGTTTCGCCGCGAGAAATATCTGAACCGGTTTCTGGATTATGGTGACAGGGTGTCTACCAGCGGACGTTATCGGCAATCGATCCGTGTGGCCTGGCGGGAAACCCGTATTCTGGAGAAATATTTTCCAAAGACGATATCCCTGACGCGCTATGGTATTTCGCCAGCCCACCGGGCGAAGCTGAATGCAGCGCACAATGCAAATGAGGCTTATGAAAGTAAAGTGAGCAAGTCTCTGATTACGATCGTGACCTATAAACAGATGGCTTGGGGTATTGCGGGCACGATCATTATTCTGTTGGGCGGTAGTCTTCTTTACAGTGGACGCCGAAATGATGGTGTCAGTGGTGATAAAGGAAATCTGAGCAATGATTGATCGTCGAACGATATTAGCGGGGTTCGGTGCTGGCGCGGTGTCGTTGGCGACATCATGGCCCCGTAAGTTGAGCTGGGCGGCAGAGGGTGCTTCGAAAGGTCAGCTGCGCTTTGCGTTTTTTACCGATGTTCATGCCCGGACGGAATGGGGCACCCCGGTGGCGATGGCCAAGGCGGCGCGGACGATCAATGCCGAGAAACCTGATCTCGTTATTGCGGGGGGAGATCTGATTACCGACGGGTTTACATCGCTTCCTGAACAGGTGGCACCGCGCTGGGATGTCTATATGAAAATGCACAACGCCATCGACGGCGATGTGCATGCGACAATTGGCAACCACGATCTGGTGGCGGCCAACCCGGCGGATGGATCGATGCCAAGTGCTGATCCGCGGGCCGAGTTCCGCAACCGCTTGAAGCTGGACCGGACCTATTACAGCTTCGATGCGATGGGCTATCGGGTGTTTGTGCTGGATTCAATCAATGTCATTCGTGGCAAGTTGCAATATCAGGGGCTGATCGGCCCGGCGCAGATGGAATGGCTGCGCGAAGAGCTCTCGAAGACTCCTAAAGATATGCCGATTATCATGGTTAGCCACATTCCGCTTCTGACAGCGTTCTTTGGCGCGACCCGGGGGGCACTCGAAGGCGGCAAACCCAATCGCGTTATGGTCAATAACCGGGGCGTGCTTGATCTGTTTCGCGATCACAATCTGTTGCTGGTGCTGCAGGGCCATCTGCATGCCCAGGAGGTCATTCGCTGGCGCAAGACGACCTTTATTACCGGTGGCGCGGTCTGTGCGAAATGGTGGCGTGGTTCATGGTATGGCACCGAAGAAGGCTTCAACGTCATTACGCTGAAGGAAAACCATGTCGACTGGAAATATGTTGATTATGGCTGGGAAGCCCAACGGCCCTGACATTCCCGTTGCCCGTAAAATCTTACTCCGCCGCCTGACGGGTCACCGCCGATGGTGCGATGAGATCGGCGAAAGTTTGGTTTTCCACAGCCTGCGACTGGGCGTCTTCCAGTGTTGAGAACAGCTCCTCAAGCGTTGCCGGGGTTTCGAGGTGATCCGGCGAAAGGGGTCCAATTTCCCCATTGGTTCGCAGGACATTCAGAACATCTTGAATCTTGATTTTTTCTGGCGGCCTTGTTGGCAGCCAGTATTCTGAATCGTCACCCGTCGCGATGATAAAATTTTCGCGTGCAAGCAGATTGATCAGGTTGATAACTGTTTCGCCACGCAGCCCGGTTCGCCGCGCCAGATCGGCGGTTGTCGGGTGTCCCTGTTGCAGGGCAAAATTACTGGCCACGGCGGTCATAATTGCCAGTCCGGCGCGCTCGGTCATACGGGGGCTCAGGGCGGGTTCACCGCGCAGCAGGGTCATGCGGTCGGGATGCTGGTGGTAATAGGCTACGTTGGCACCGATCAAGAGAACCAGCCATGCGATGTAAAGCCACAGCATAAAAAATATGAGAGCGGCAAAGGCCGAATAGATCGCCGTATATTGCGCCGACGACACGACAAATGCAGCGAAGGCCCAACCCGCAAAATTCCACAGCAGTCCGGCGAAACAGGCTCCCGTGAGGGCAGAGAGAATCCGCACCTTGGTGTTTGGCATAAAGACATAGATGAAGGTGAAGGCGGCAATGACCATAATGATCGGGATCAGGGCGCTGGCGAAATGCAATAAAGATCCGATAGGTTCTATTGCTGTCAGGGATGTCACGAGCCGGTTGTTCATCAACGAGGCGCTGATGCCGAGGGACGAAAACACCAGTATCGGCCCAACGATTATGACCGAGAGATAGCCCGAGAAACGCTGGGTGAAAGGCCGTATTTGTGGAACATGCCAGATATAGTTGAAGGCACTCTCTATCTTTTGCATCAGGGAAATAACGGTGTAGAGCAACAAGGCGAGACCCAGTGATCCCAGGACGCCCGCTTTTACATTATCGACGAATTCGATAATCCGGATGCCAATGACGACACCCTGCTCGCCCAAGGGGAGCAGGGCTTTCATCATTGCCGTTTCGAGCTGCTCGTGAACACCAAATCCCTTTAGAACGGAAAAACTAACGGCCAGTAAGGGGACAATGGAAAGAATGGTCGTATAGACCAGGCTCATAGCCCTCAGGTTCAGGTGACCCTGTCGCAAATCGCCAACAACCGACCAGAGCATTCGTGCAGACCGGACAGCTATATTTTGCCATGTCCCCAACCGCTTAAGGTCGGGTTCCCAGATGCGTGACCGAATAAAGGTCGGAAATTGCCAAAAATCTCTCATGTCAAATACCGGGACTCGTCTTTGCCAGGATATGTTTTACGCGTGAGGTCGCATCCTGCCTCATATTAAAGAAACGCGGCCAGTAAAAACGTTACTCTTGCCGCTTATTGTAATAATACCCATATAGGAACCGAGTGGTGCCCATTAGGGGCCACGCGGTTTTTCGAGGCTTGAAAGACCGGTTCTATTTTTATCAGTAACCTGCTCATTTGGAGAGGTGTAATGACCCGTATGTCGCTCTTTAACAGCCCATTTCTTTTGGGCTTTGACGAACTTGAAAATCTTCTGGACAGAACCGCCAAGGCGTCGTCCGATGGTTATCCCCCCTATAATATTGAACAGCTTGCTGAAGATGGTTTGCGGATAAGTCTCGCCGTCGCCGGTTTCAGTGACGATGAACTGAGCATTGAAATTGAGGACCGGCAACTCGTCATTAAAGGTAAACAGAGTGACGATGGTCAGCGGGTTTATTTACATCGCGGTATTGCGGCCCGCCAGTTCCAGCGGTCTTTCGTTCTTGCTGAAGGCATAGAAGTCACAGGTGCCTCGCTCGATAATGGATTGCTCCATATCGACCTGGTACGGCCAAAGGTTGAGGTGCGGAAGAAAGTCATAAGAATAAATACCAACGCCTCGTCCCAGTGCGCTGATGACCGGACGATTGACGTTGCGACGAAAAGCTCTGCTGTCTAGCGAGAAAATTTTCTACTAATCAGGCAGCGTCTGCCTTGGATTTTTTCAGCAGTAATTTGCACAGAGCGCTATCGTCCTTCGCCGCACGCAATTTTTTGCACATTTCCGGATCGCGAAACATTCGTGAAATTCGGGCGAGGGCCTTCAGGTGGTCAGCGCCGGCATTTTCCGGTGCCAGCAACAGAAAGACCATATCAACGGTTTGATCATCGACAGCTTCAAAATCGATGGGTTGTTCAAACTTGGCAAAAACCCCGTACGGTCGATCAAGGCCCGGGAGTTTGCCATGCGGGATCGCCACGCCGCGCCCAATGCCGGTGGTTCCCAGACGCTCCCGTTCCAAAAGAACGTCAAAGATGGCCCGTTCATTTTGCCCGCTAATTTTGGCCGCATGGGTTGCGAGTTCCTGAAGCGCCTGTTTTTTACTCGTTGCGCGAACAGTCGATAGAATACATTCGGTCGAGAGTAGGTCACAAATTTCCATAATTCTTGATCCTTGATTGCCTCGACAATCCGCTATGATTTAGCGTTCGCGGCAGGGGTAGGGTCGACCCAGCCAATATTTCCATCGGCGCGCTTATAGACGACATTAATGCCGCCATGCGCTTTATTCTGAAAAACGAGAGCTGAACTGTTGTTCACATCCATATGCATGACCGCTTCGCTTACAGTCAGGTCCAGAATGGTTGTTGCCATTTCGGCGACGATGACGGGTGCGCCGTCGGCGCTGGTGGCTTCATCTTCGTCGGGATTATTTTCAATGATGTATTTTTGCGCTTCAAAAGCGGCGAGATCGGGCGCGTTTTTACGGTGATCGTTAAGTCGCCTTTTATAACGACGCAGCTGTTTGGCGATCCGCTCAAGAGCGGTCTCAAACGAGGTATAGGGCTCTTCCGTTGTTGCCCGACCGTGCATCTTAATATTACGCCCGATGTGTACGACAATATCTGTCCGAAAATTTTTGCCGTTGCCCTCTTTTGTCAGGACAACATTTGCATCCAAGGCATGATCAAAATATTTCTCGACAGAATCTGTGAGGCGGGACTCGATATGCTGGGTCAGCGCATCGCCAATGTCGAGTTTATTGCCTTTAATTGATAATTCCATTCAGAACCTTCGTCTCCTGATCTGTCGTTTCGTTTCGAGGCCAAAAAATAATGGTGATTTTCGGGAGCCTATATCGGCGGCGGAAAATAAAGCCGCTGCTCCGTAAAAGTCAACAATAAGCTCAGCAATACTAGGCGTGCAGTGATTTTTCCCGGCGGCGCTGTACCGAGGACGGGATACGCATGGACTCCCGGTATTTAGCGACGGTCCGTCTTGCGATATCGACGCCTTCATTTCTCAAGATGCTGACGATTTTGTCGTCGGAAAGAACATTATCAAGCGATTCTGCCTCAATCAGGTTCTTGATCTGGAATCGGACGGCTTCGGCAGAAGAAGATTCGCCTTCTGAATTTTCGCCAAGAGCAAAGGTAAAGAAATATTTCAGCTCAAAGATGCCGCGTGGCGTCGCGATATACTTATTATTGGTTACGCGGCTGACTGTACTCTCGTGAATATCCAGCGCTTCGCTGATCTCGCGCAGGACGAGAGGTCTCAGATACTGGACCCCTTTCTCGAGAAATTCTTCCTGGTGACGGACAATTTCTGCCGCGACCTTCATAATTGTTTGTGCGCGCTGATGGAGTGCTTTTACGAGCCAATTGGCGGATTGATAGCATTCAGCGATGTAAACCTTGTCTTTCTCCCGCATCGATTGACTTTTTATTTCAGTATAATATCGATTATTGACCAAAACGCGTGGGAGGGTGTCACTATTGACCTCGACCAACCAGCTACCGTCTTTGCCACGACGAACAGAAACATCGGGTGTCACCGCTTGTGCAACCGAGTGGTCAAATGCCATTGCCGGTTTTGGATTAAGAGCCTGTATCTCCTTGATCATCTCCGAAATGTCTTCATTGTCGACGCCGCAGAGGCGCCGCAACGTTTTGAAGTCTCTCTTGGCCAATATGTCGAGATTCTCGACGAGCGCCTGCATCGCAGGATCATACCTGTCCAGCTCCTTGAGCTGCAGCGCTAAACATTCAGGCAAATCACGGGCAAAAACACCGGCGGGATCGAAGCCCTGGACCGCGTGGAGTGTGTGTTCGACGTGGTCTAGCGGGCAGCCCAGCATTGAAGCGACATCTTCGACCGAGACAGTCAGGTAGCCAGCCTCATCCAGAGAATCGACCATATAAACAGCGATCATCCGGTCAATGGGGTCGGATAGGTCGACGTTTATTTGTTCGAGCAGATGATCCCGCAAAGATATTTCTTCGGCTGGTGCATTTTCAAGGGCGGGGTTGTCGGAATCAAATCCGCCAGCACCACGGACCTGCCAATTCAGCGTGTCGGCTTCCATGGCAGGTGCGGCGTCAGCGCCGGAATCACCAGACCAAACATTTTCGTAATCTGCATCTAGGCCGGCGTCATGTTCGAGGGCGATAGATTCGTTATCGACGAGCTCTCGAGAATCTGGCTCTGCAGGGGCATCGCCAAATGTCGTGTCATTGTCAAAGACGTCACCTGGGGACATTTCGATGTCCTTACCGCCCATATCGGTGCCGGTAGTATCACCCGTGGCTGAATCGGACGTGGAATTTCTGTCTTCCTGGGGTCCCGCGCTATCGTTATGCCCGTCAGTATCTTCGCGCTCGAGAAGTGGATTTTGCTCCAGCTCTCGTTCGACATATTCCGATAACTCAAGATTGGATAGTTGCAGCAGCTTGATTGCCTGCTGCAGCTGCGGCGTCATGACCAAAGACTGGACCTGACGCAAATCCAACCGGGGGACCAAGGCCATAATCGTTACCTTACATATACTTAGGCGCGTTCATACCTGTCTTACAGGCTGAACCTTTCGCCAAGGTAAACACGCCGGACGTCTTTGTGGGTAACAATCTCGTCAGGCGCGCCTTCCATAAGAACTCTACCGTCATGAAGAATATAGGCCCGGTCAACGATGTCCAGAGTTTCGCGAACGTTGTGATCGGTGATCAGAACACCAATACCGCGGTCTTTGAGATGTGATACCAGGTCTCGAATATCATTAACGGCGATCGGGTCGATGCCTGCTAGCGGCTCATCCAGAAGAATAAAGCTGGGATCAGCTGCGAGGGCGCGAGCGATTTCAACTCGGCGCCGTTCACCCCCTGAAAGGGCCAGCGCGGGCGTACGGCGGAGATGCGAAATTGAAAACTCAGCTAATAAGTCTTCAAGCCGGGTTTCCCGTTGATCGGGGTGATCAACGGCAACCTCTAAAATCGCGCGAATATTGTTTTCTACGGATAATCCTCGGAAAATCGAGGCTTCCTGAGGTAAATACCCGATTCCCAGCCGGGCCCGGCGATACATCGGCAGGCCGGTAATGTCGTTTCCGTCTAGCGTAATCGTTCCATAGTCAGGCGCGATGAGCCCGGTGACGATATAAAAGGAAGTGGTTTTACCGGCACCATTGGGGCCAAGCAGCCCAACAACTTCGCCGCGTTGAACAGATAATGAGACTTCTCGCAGGACCGGTCGCTGTTTGTAGGATTTGCCCAGGTTTTGCGCGACAAGCCCAGGATTATCGGTGACCAGCTGCGGCGTCGACCTGGGGTCGTCGGTATCGTTGGCGGGGGGTACTAACTCTGATGTCATGTTACTCACACTAAACGCTTTAATTCGCTGTGACTATTAACCAATTTAGTTAACGCTTCTGTTCCAGCGATTCATTTTTTGGTCGAAGGTTTTTCGGTCCAAAAACACCTCGAACCCGTCCGGATCCACTACTCAATAATCGACTGACTCCGGTATTTAGATCAACCTCTGCGGCATCGCCATTCAACTGGTCAGCGCCGCGGGTGATTTTAACACCGCCCCGCAGCACGACGATACCTGTTTTAGTATTATAAACGCCTCTCTTACCCCGGATAATTTCCTTTGGCGAAGACACCAGGACGTTGTCATAGGCGTCAACCCGCGTCACCTCGTTCTTACCCGCTTTTGTCTTCTTGAAATGGGCGGTTAGGACGTCGGCGCGTAGCCGCTTATCGTCTTTGATGGCTACGGCATCGCCACGCGCGACGGCGATTGATTTTTTTTCCCAGAATTCCAGACTACGGCGCGCTGAAATATTTTCCGTATCGGTGATCAACCGGGGATTGCCGGTTAGGACGAATATTCCTTTAGCGACATCATAGACGCCCTTGGTGCCATAAGCCGTCTGGCGTGGCGAAACGATGCGAACATTGCCATCGGCATCCAGCCGCCAAATCTGTGTGCCGCCATTCTTTAGTTTTTCGTAATAGGCTGTCAGTTGATCCGCATGGACGACAACATCCCCCTGTTTGGCTTTGGCTTTCCCCCGGGCAACATAGGCCTGGGCTTCCTGTTGCCATTCAATGCCATTATCGGCGTCGATCTCGATTGGGACGTTGCGCGCCTGGTTAGGCAGTCCGATTCCGCTTTGCGCAAAAGTGGTGCTCTGTGTTAGGTCAAATGCAATGACGAGCAGAATGACTTTAGCGAACCTATTCATTTGCTACGCCTCAGATTGAGCTGTTTGGATGTTGGGTACAGCACCATTTTACTTTTACCAGTGAAAATCATTGTTTTGCCGCGCTCAAGAATTCTGAAGCCCGATCCTTTGACAGTTCCGCCGGGGCCATGACCGGATATCGGCACATCGCCTTTGGCTGTCCCCGCCGCCAAATTGATTTGGGCGATCGTTGTTTTGAGTTCATAGCCGGAATCGTGGAACAGGCTTATCGCGCCTTTGAGGTCGAGCATTTCAGATTGGCGGTTAAATAAACCGGTTTTCGCCGATATGGCCATCCAGCTTCCCGCCTTGCCAGTTAAATCCGCTTTTGGAAAAGCGAGATCTACCAAATTGGGATCGTCTTTGTGCTGGTATGCCGTATCCGCCGTGAGGTTAAACGGTCGCTGATTGGTGTCTGTGCTGGAAAAGCGCGGATTGACGATCTGTTGTCCGCCAGTGTCATGGACGGTGATTTTTGAAACCCCAAGCCGAAACCCTTTTGGTTTTTGCATGAGCTGCGGCCAGGCAATGACCAGCGCAACAATGGCTGCTGCCGTAACGGGTAACCCGATTTTCATGAGAACGACAAAGCGCGAATAGTTGCTTCCCGAGCCGTTACCCCCTCCTATTGTCGCTGAGGTCGCGACGCGGTTACCGTCCGATTTTACATCGCGAGGTCTGGTCGCGGGTGTGTTCATACGTTCGCGTTTCCTAAACGATCCCGGCGCGAAGAAGGTCGTGGATATGCAGAATGCCGACTGGTTTCCCGTTCTCGACAACAAAAAGTGCTGTTACCGGGCGTTCTGGCCCGTTCATTAGCTTGAGGGCAGCTGCCGCAAGTTCATCTGGTTCTACCGTCTTGGGGGCAGCGGTCATAACGTCGCCCGCCAACTGATCAAGGAGTCCCTTATCCATATGCCGTCGCAGGTCGCCATCAGTGATGATGCCCGCCAGACTGCCGTCTTCGTTAGTGACTCCGGCACAACCAAAGCTTTTCTGGGTCATAATGAGAAGGGTATCAGCCATCGGAGTCTGGGCATCAACCAGAGGGACGGCATCGTCTCGATGCATGACGTCTGCCACCTTTACGAAACGGCGCCCCAACTGTCCGCCGGGATGCAGAGCGTTGAAGTTCTCCGGTGAAAACCCCTGCCGTTCAAGAAGGGCGACAGCAAGCGCATCGCCAATCGCCAGCATAACCGTTGTTGAAGTCGTTGTGGCCAGGTTTAGCGGGCAGGCTTCTTTGACATTCGGCAGAACCAGAGAAACATCACCGGCCTTGTCCAGGGAGCTGCCGGCACGACCGGTAATAGAGATCAGCGGAATTTCATTGATCTTCGTATGAGCAACCATGTCAGAAAGTTCCGGCGTTTCCCCCGAATTGGAGAGCGCTAGCAACACATCCTGTTTGGTAATCATTCCGAGATCACCGTGGCTCGCTTCACCAGCATTCACATACTGCGCCGGCGTTCCGGTTGAGGCCAGAGTCGCAGCAATCTTGTTTGCGATATGACCGCTTTTACCCATCCCGCTGACGATGACTCGTCCTGTCGCCGAGGCCATAAGATCGAGCGCTTTGATAAAGGAATCGTCGAGGACGTCGGAAAATTTGATCAACCCGGCTGCCTCGTCTTTAAAGACGTTTCTGGCGACCTCCAGGTCAGAGAGTGTAGTTGTTTCTTTTAAATCCGACGCCATTGCCTTTGAACTTTCTGGACTCTTGGTTGAGAACTTTCGGGACTCGAACTCCCTGACAGCCAGTCTACCCCAAAAATTGAATCGGCGGGTAGCATCTTGGTGCCTTCATATGAATTCGTCAGCAAATCCAGACTGTCGGCTCAACCTTAGTGAGCAAATATGTCAATTTCCGGCCAGCCGGCGAGATCGAGCTTGGCGCGATCCGGTAAAAACCCAAAACAGGCTGCTGCCAATTCCGTCCGGCCTTCTCGTTCGAGCATGATATCGAGCTTGTCGCGCAGCTGATGCAAATACAGAACATCCGCGGCGGCATAATTAAGCTGCGCGTCACTCAAACTGTCAGCGCCCCAGTCCGATGATTGCTGTTCTTTGGAAATTGATATATCGAGCAATTCTCGACATAAATCTTTTAGACCGTGCCGGTCGGTATAGGTCCGCACCAGTTTGGATGCAATTTTGGTGCAATAGACCGGTGCACAGGTGATCCCGAGATATTGTTCAATAACGGCAATATCAAAGCGCCCAAAGTGAAATAGTTTGGTGACCGATGGATCGCCGAGCATCGTCTTCAGGTTCGGCGCG
>CALIBP010000081.1 GCA_938048165.1 uncultured Alphaproteobacteria bacterium
GGCATGATAAAGCAAGCCACACCCATGATGTATACCTGAATAAAAGCACGACGGAATGTGACATATACAGAGCAATGATCAAACTAAGATCCGCCACAGAAATAGCCTATTATAAAATTCAATAGGTTTTACAGTATGCAGGTTTTCAATAATGAGATACGATACTGCTGTATATAAGGAAACGGCATTGGTAACCCAAAATAAATATAAGAATATTGCGCGCATATGTGGCGGGGCAACCGCCGTGGCCTTTTTCCTCCCTTGGATAGATATATTACTCTTCAGTTTTAGCGGGATGGAATTGAACGATATGTTCAATAAATTACAAGGACTGCAGTCAGGGTTGCATTCATTCGCAAATGCATTCACCGAGAGAACAGAGGATGGGGCATTTGAGGCAGAGGAGATATCAAAACCTGTCTGGCTATATGGAACTATGCTCTTTCCGGTCTTTGGGGTTGCATCGGCTATTATCAACAAAAAACTGCTCTATATTTTTTCGGCTTTTTTTATCTTAGTTTGGGCCTTTGTAGACTTGCGAAGCACCTTCGGCGGGGGGTTGGGAGATGACCAATTTTCTATACTTCAAATTATGTCAATCGGCCTGTGGGTCACTATTTTGGCCCCCTTTGGGCAGCTCTATGGAGCACTTGTGTATTTGGATAATCCTGGAGAGCCCGATTCAGTACAAATCTATGATTGTTAAGAGTAATTGATCTCAAAGCAAAACAACAAAACTAGATGGCTTCCTGTTAAGGAATGGTTGCCAACATAACCAAAGGAAAAACAATGCAACAAATACCGCGTGTGTGCGCAGCTCTCGTTCTAATAGGCTTTTTTCTGCCTTGGGTAACAGTGGACTTAGGGGGACTAGGAGCTCTCTTGGGAAGTGAAGGTGGTCTCAATATGACAGGTTATCAGTTTGCCACTACTAAAGGCCCCATGGGTGAGGCACAATATGCTCTTTTGTTCGCTCCTATTATCGCCATTGCTGCTGCAGCGGTTCATTCCACGAAAGGGTACGTCACATGTGCAATTCTAGCCGCTGTTGTGATTTTATTGATGGGGCCTGTTTTCCTTAAGGAGGGTGCCGCAGCAATGGGTGTGGAAAGGGGTTATGGTATATACACGTGCTTCGGCGGTTGTTTCGGTATGTTAATATTCGGAATGACCTTAACCGAATCGGGGTCGGACAGTGGGTCAGTCGATGCACCTAGCGAAGATTCAGTGTGATTAATCCCCACAACCGAAGGGAAAATAATGCAAAATATACCACGTGTTTTCGGTGTTATCATAGGCATCGGATTCTTTTTAAATTGGTATTCGGTCGATATTCTAGGAACCAAGATGGGCTTCACTGGATTCGCGCTTGCCCAAACTGGCGGAGAAAGATACCTGATGTTTATCATACCTTTGGCTGGCATTTTTTCAGCGGCCCAGCCTGGGCGTGGTAACCATGCAGGAAGCGCATTGCTCACGGCTTTTTTCCTCTGGGTTTTCAGCCCAGCCGGAGTTGCGGCAGATGCATTAACTAAAGATGTGGGCTGGAGGCTCTGCGCTACAGCAGCCTCTGCTCAATTAGGAACATGCTTTATGGCACCCAAAGAGGACGTGCAAAGCCCACTAGTGAAAAGCATGATGGGTGCGACTGGCAATGAACCAAATGATGGCAAAACACAGAATTCTAATACTGATGATGTGAGTCAAGATTGAAGCACCGCGTGGAAGGGTAAGCTTTCGAGTTCTAACGTTTCCCCTCTGAATTCCCTGTGGCACTAATCAAACTGGCCCGTTACGTTGCTCATCGGACCGCGGCCCGAGGTTGTCGTAGCGGATGTAGGCGTCGGAGAGACTTTGCTCTTCGACGTACCAGAGTAATTCGAGGAGATCATCGGCGATAACTGGTGTGCCGCCTATATTCATCGAAAGATCAAAGTCTCGGCGACGTTGATATCCAGCGTGATTTTCTCGTCGGCTTTTTGAACCGCCGCGCCGGTGAAGGCGATGAATGATTTCTTGAGAGTCTTCATGGGTGTGTGGGATTCGGTTCGCCTTCGAAATCCAGTTCGATGATGGCGTACACGAGAAATGTGGGCACCTCAATCCGAGTGCGATGGGCTCCATCGGCCTGTGGTTGCAGGGGGATGGGCGCGGCAAATTCCGGGCTCAGGAGTCGGGCGCGCCGGATAGGAGATGAGTTCGCCAACGTAAAGTGGAGGCCTTCGGCGGAGATGGGTTTATCGTCGTGGATGCCGCCGCCGGCGCTGCGCGGTTTGACGGGTTCGGTGCGGTTGTAATTTACCAGATGCAGATGTAGCCGATTGGCTTTGGCCGGTCGGCTCAAGGAGGCGCGCACGGTGCTGGGGGCCTGGATGCGGATGAAATCGGCGTTGTGGTCGGTCGGATGATTTATGGTATACACCGCGCGGTAACGGGCTTGTACGTCAAGCGTGGCGAGGTCATCGGGCAATACATCAAAGAGGACATGCCGATCCAACAACGCATCGCCCAATTCGATAAAGGATTGAACGGACTGCACATCGCCGCAATGAACGGCGCGGCGCGGGTAAAGCAAGAGAGCGTCAGCTGCGGATTGGTTGCCGTGATAAATGGCGCGGTGCCGGCGCAGGAACTGGTAATATTGGGTGATCACCCGGCGCGCCTCGGGATTGGTGAAGCGCGTGTAAAAACCCATGGGCACGCCGCCATTGGCCGCGAGTTCGGCAATGCTGACGCGGGTGCGGGTGCTTTCGTATTTGCCGAGCGTGAACGGTTTGCCGCCGGACGCCCCGCGGATGTAGCGCGCCTGCAAGGTGCCTTCGCCGAGCAGGCCATTTTTCAGGTCGGTGTAAAATGCGGAACTGCCGGTGCTGTACCAGAGGTAGTCCTCATCCTTGGCCCAAAGCTCTTTCGGCAACAGACAACGTTCGTCGCCTTTGATCTGGTTGAATTGCCCGAGGTGATTCCACTGGCCGACTAGGAGGTCGGGCTTGAGCGTACGGCCGTACTGCACAAATACCTCATCGAAGCAGGCCTTGGTTGCAATCTGCGAAAAGCGCAGCTGCTCAAGCTTGAAGGGATTGCTCTTGGCCGGATCATGCCAAGCGCCGATCTCGGTGAACTGATGGCGGGCGAGGTCGTTGATCTGAAACTTCGTCTGCAATTCCCTTATGGTAAACCGATCGCCGAGGTAGATGCGGAACTCGCGCTGGCAATGTTCGCAGAGGCAGTTGTGGCGGTAGAAATAATTGATCATGAACCCATCCACGCCGGTGCTGATCCCTTGGCGAACCCAGGCCTTGAGCACGGTCCGCCAGTGGGGGTTGTTCAGGCAGGCCCAGTATTCCTTCATGCCGCCGATGGAATAATTCTTGTTGGATATCGGGGTGCCGTCGGCGTTGCGTTCGAGCAGCTCCAGCGGATCGGCTACCGGCTTGGGGCCAAGCTGTGCTTCATCCCAGAGATCGTGATAGAACTTGAAGAACCCGCGCGGCCCGCCGTCGCCATCGAGATCGCCCACCAGAAACTCGATATTGAAATGGCCGATCACCGTTGCCTCCAGCTGATGCAAATCTCGGTTGCGTTGGATCAGCCAATCACGGTTTTCCTTGAGGCCGATCTCAGGAAAATGCGC
>CALIBP010000082.1 GCA_938048165.1 uncultured Alphaproteobacteria bacterium
CACATGTCGGAGAAGAAACCTAGCTACCCGCGTAAGCGGAAAAATATGGGCGCAACGTCGACGTCGAAACGGACCCTACACATAACCCTCTTAATGTAAATTACAAGTAAATTACGCAGCCTCGAATAATGCGGCGACTCCCTGGCCACCACCGACACACATCGTCTCCAGCCCGTATTTGCCCCCGCGGCGCTTCAATTCATGCAGCATAGAGGTCATGATCCGGACACCGGTGGCCCCAATCGGATGGCCAAGCGAGATACCGGAGCCATTGACGTTGAGCCGGTCGGGGTCATTCCAGTCCAGCCCTTTGAGACAGGCAAGGACCTGACAAGCGAAAGCTTCGTTGAGCTCGACCAGATCCATATCATCAAGTGACAAGTTGGATTTTGAAAACAGCTTCTGCACCGCGCCAACCGGGCCGATGCCCATCGTCGCGGGGTGACAGCCAACGGCGCTCCAGCCCAGCATATAACCCATCGGGTCGAGCTTGAGGTCCTGCAACACATCTTCAGCGACAACGAGGCAGGCGGCAGCAGCATCATTTTGCTGGCTGGCATTACCGGCAGTGACGGTGCCGTCTTTCATGATCGGGCGGAGCTTGGTGAGTTTTTCCATGTCGACATCGGGCCGCACACCTTCATCTTTGTTGAACACGATATCGTCTCCGCGGCGTTGCGGCAAGGTGACAGGGACAACCTCGTCGGCGAAGGCACCATTTTCCCAGGCGGCTGCGGCGCGCTTTTGGCTGCGCATGCCATATTCGTCGGCTTCTTCGCGGGAAATCTGATATTCGGTGGCAAGGTTTTCGGCGGTCTCGATCATGCCGGAGATTTCGCCAAACCGGTCGACGGGTTGTGAGCGTTCGCGACCACGATCAAGCCGGTCATGCAGCTTGACCGATCCGGCGCGCTTACCCCAGCGCATGTCAGTGGTGTAATATTCGACATTGCTCATGCTTTCGACACCGCCGGCAATCACCACATCGGCTGCACCGGTCTGGACCATCATTGCCGCCGTGATCACCGATTGCAGACCACCACCGCAGCGCCGGTCGAGCTGCATGCCAGCGGTTTCTATCGGTAACCCCGCCTGCAAAGCGGCCCACCGTCCAATGCAGGGCGTCTCGCCATTGGCGTAGCTTTGCGCGAAAACTACTTCTTCAATCTTTTCAGGCGCGATGCCGGTGCGTTCGAGAATAGCGCGGATCACCACGGCAGAGAGTTCTTCAACAGGAACGGAACGAAGGGTACCGCCAAAGGTTCCAACGGCGGTGCGGACTGGGCTAACAATTGCGGCGCGTCTCATTTTATATCCTTATGTAAAATTCTGGAGCCAGGGGCTGGTGGTGGCATAATCTCAAATTTTTGCGGACTACTCCATGGCGTATTTGGAGCCATATTTATTTCGGTTGTGACTGGCATTTTCTTGACAGCTGCAGCGCTGCGAACGAGTATTTTGATACCTTTTCGGGGAGAGAGGTTGGCATGGGTTTTGTTTTACTCTGCCGATCCATTGGGTTTGGAATGCTATTTTGCTTAAAACGTTGTTTTTGACGATTATGATCTGTGCTGCGGTCTTGCCTGCAATTGGTCGCGCGGCGCCAATTGCCATCGTCAATTCGGGGTTTGAAGACACCTCCGGCCAGACCACGTTTAATGAATTTACCTTTGGTACCCCGACGGGTTGGACGCAGCATGACCCCAACGGCATTATTGTTGGAGCAGGCAATGGACAGGATGTTTTTCTCGGGACGCTGCAGCCTAACGGGACGGATTTCTTCAACACGACGGCACCAGAAGGCAACAAGGTTGCGATCCTGTTTAATCGTGATGGCTCGACGCGACTACCATTTCAGCGCCCGGTTCGCTGGCACTATTCAGTCTGGTTATTGGTGGTCTCGCGTTCCGACAGCGGCGGCGGCTCTAGGCGTCTTTCGTTAAATAATCCGTGACACAACAACCAACCCCAAAATTCACACCTCCTGCTGGGGCCTGCGATTGCCATGTCCATGTCTATGGCCCGCCCTCGCGTTTCCCGTTTGTTGAAAGTCATCGCGAGCGGTCACCGGATGGACCCGCCTCCGCATTAGAGACCATGCATAAATCCATTGGCGTCGAACGATGTGTGATTGTCCATCCGCCGGATCACGGCACCGACCTCGCCGTGATAATCGATGCCATGCAGAAGGGCGGTCGTGAATACCGCGCCGTAGCGCTCGTTGAGCCAACAATTACAGATGAACGGCTGGAAGAGTTGGACGGCCTCGGTTTTCGTGGCATTCGGTACAGTCCAACACTTGATGGCGGGACGCTGGATCGACCGGCGGTCCTCGAAATGGCGCGACGTATTGAGCCACTGGGCTGGCATCTGTTGTTACATTTCAAAGACAACGCCGTCGTTGAATATGCTGATCTACTGGAAGCAATACCGGTGCCGTTCATCCTTGATCATTTCGGTGGTGTCGACCCGGCGACCGGTGGCACGGCGCAGGACTCGTTCCGCATTGTTGCTGACCATATCAGCATGGGCCGTGGCTGGATAAAAACCTCGGCTATCGAAAAGATTTCCCACCAAAGTTACCCATTCAAAGATGCGGTAGAGCTCGCTGCGGCATTTGTTGACCTGGCACCTGATCGCGTTATCTGGGGCACCGACTGGCCACATCCCGGGGTTGGCAAACAGGCGACAGATGATGTCGACCTTCTCGACCTTATCCCGCTTTATGCGCCCGATGCGGAAACTCGGCACAAAATTCTCGTTGATAACCCGGCCCGGCTTTACGGGTTTTAAGTCCATACTCCTGGCGATGATCCGGACTCTTTTCAGGGCGGAACAATGTTTTGTCTGTTATGATTTGCAAGGTCGTTTCATCATTCAGGGAGCCTTGATATGTGGAGTTTTAACCGAATTGATCATGTCGTCATCTGGGTGTGTGATCTTGAGAAATCGATGGAGTTTTATCAAAAGCTCGGGATGGAGATTAATCAGAAATCACTGGAGAAATATCAGGCCGGGAAAACCCCGTTTGTTGCGGTGCGGGTCGGGCCCAATAACCAGATTGACCTCCGGCCTAACCCCGACTGGGTGCCGGTCGAGCGCGAAAAGGGCAATATACAGCACATCAATGTAGCGATGGATGATGTCGAGGATATTCAGACCGTGATCGACACTTTGGCCGAACGCGGCCTGACACCCGATTACGGACCCGAGGTGCAGGGTGGATCATGGCGAATTGATATATATGATCCCGATAATAACCGGATTGAGATGGCGCTGAACCGGCCAGCATAAGCGCGTTGCGGGGTTCTAAAAGCTTATTCCAGCTGC
>CALIBP010000083.1 GCA_938048165.1 uncultured Alphaproteobacteria bacterium
AATCACGACCGACATCTGACCAGTAGAACCGAGTTCCGGAAGGCCCGTTCGGCGGCAATTGCTGAATGGCGCCAACTAGCGGCGTGATTACGGAGCGGCTACTCGGAATCGGAGACAAGTTCGCGTTTGTCTGACAGCACCCCGGGAGGTTCTCAATGCCGAATGGTTCACGACGACAAAGCAGGCCCAGACCGTCATCAACCAATGGCTCAGACAGTAAAACCACATCCGACCGCATCAGGCTCTCGACATGCGCCCTCCAATCCCCGAAACTCTACAAACAAATGGCACTGAACTCGGGGGCTAGACAACAGGGATCAACACAGTGCGTATTTACAACCCGGTGAAACAGGGTCTGGATCAGGATCCGGACGGCATATTCATTCGTCGATGGGTACCCGAACTTGGCCGGGTACCCGCAGGTTTTCTCCATCAGCCCTGGCTGTGGGAAGGGGCTAAATCGATACTGGGCAAGACATATCCCTTTCCCGTTATTGATCATCTGGAAGCGGCGAAATCTGCTCGACAGAAGATATGGGACGTGCGCAGGGAACCTGGCTATCGCGATGCCGCCAATGTCATTCAGATCAAGCATGGCAGCCGTCGGAACGGCATCAAAATGACGGGTGGTCGACAAAAGGCGAAGCCGAAAGCCCCGACAAAACAGCTGACTTTTGATCTTTGAGGTGGTGGCACGGTGTTAAAACAGGGATCGTTTGAATTGGGAAACATGATGACAGCTTTTCATTGGCCCGCGACACAACACGTGGCATTTGAGAGTCTGGCCAAATTTATACCGCGCGCCGGTCGCCAGTATGCGTCAAACCGTAACTATGACCTTGGCCCGACCAACCGGTCCAATGTCTCCGCGCTTTCGCCCTGGATCCGCCATCGCACCCTGACGGAAGAGCATGTCACGAGCACTGTCTTGCAAAGGCACAGCTTGCACCAGGCGGAGAAGTTTGTTCAGGAAGTCGTCTGGCGGACCTATTGGAAGGGATGGCTGGAACATCGACCCGCTGTTTGGCGGTCCTATCTTGCTGATCTTGAAGACCTGCACGTTGAATTGGTGGCGGGCAGCGCATTGTCGCAGCAATATGACGACGCGGTGGAGGGGAAGACTGGCATAGACTGCTTCGATTTCTGGGTTGCGGAACTTAAGGAGTATGGCTGGCTGCACAATCACGCTCGAATGTGGTTTGCCAGCATCTGGATCTTTACCCTGAACCTGCCGTGGCAATTGGGGGCGTCTTTCTTCTACGACCACTTGCTGGATGGGGACCCGGCGTCAAACACATTATCCTGGAGATGGGTGGCGGGCTTGCAGACCCTGGGTAAGACCTATAAGGCGCGGGCCGACAATATCGCGCGATACACGAAAGGGCGTTTTGATCCGCATGGAAAACTGGCACCGGAAGCGCTTCCCCTGCCATCCAATGGTCATCCTGTTTTTGAACCGTTGCGCAGCTTTGGCCGGTTGACAGCAAGCGATGATCTATTCCATCAACCAGACGTACTGACGGGAAAGATCGGCTTCTTAACACATGACGAGGATTTAAGCCCGATTGACCACCCCGACTGTGCGGCAGCGTCTGCCCATGCCATACTAATACCTCTCCCCAAAAAGTCGGCGTCCCCCCTCAAGCAGGCGTTCTTGAACGGATTGGTTGAGGATTGTGCGGAACGACTAAGTCAGACCGTCACGCGGGATGTAACCCGCGTCTCATCACCGGATGAGGTGCTGACCTGGGCACAGGACCAAAGTCTTGATTGCATGGTGACGCCCTTCGCCCCGATCGGGGGAACTGCCAATCTGCTTGATCAAATTCGCCAGACTTTTTCCGATTACGGCATCAAGGTTTTGGTCAGCCAGAGACAATGGGATCACACCTTCTACCCCCACGCCAAAAAAAGCTTCTTTCAGATGAAGTCAAAGATTCCGCAAGTGCTGGAAGTCCTCCACCTCACACGCGCTTAATATTAGACCCTTTTGGAAATAAGCACTCTACGAAACCCCCGCACTTTTAAGAAGTACGGCAATCGTCAAACAGATAGCGGCGGTTAGACGTTTAATGTGGTTAGTCTGGCATGTCGGTGGGTAGGTTCGCTGAACTTACAACCCATGTGGCGTGTTTTGGACCTGGTGGCATTCGTTAAATCGCAGGCCAGACGATCGGCCTCTGATCACGGACCGCGGTTCATGGGGTGGGGGCTTGGGCCGGGTTTGCCGGAAAGGCTCCCTTGGGCATTCATCGCGTCCCACATATGCTACGCTTGTCAAGTCACCATCAGCCACGACCAAGGAAGCATACATATGTCGTTCGCTTAATACCGCCATGAAACTTTCCATCCTCATAGCCTGCCTAATGAGCGCCCTGTCGTGGAGCGCTAGCGCTCAGTTAGTGATTGTCGGTGTCGCAAGCGTGATCGACGGCGATACACTAGAGGTTCACGGCAAACGCATCCGCCTTCATGGGATAGATGCGCCGGAAAGCGCCCAGCTCTGTGAGAAAGACGGGAGACAATATCGCTGTGGTCAGCAGGCTGCGTTGGCTCTTTCTGACAAGATCGGGCGAGCGAGCATTCGCTGCGAGCAGCGCGATATGGATCGCTACAAGCGGATCGTCGCGGTATGCAGGCTAGGCAACGTCGATCTCAATGCTTGGATGACCCGCGAGGGCTGGGCGGTTGCCTACCGACAGTACTCACGGGACTACGTCGATGAAGAGAGTGCGGCTCGCGCTGCGAAACTGGGCATCTGGGCCGGGCGTTTCGTGGAGCCATCTAAGTGGCGCCGCGGAGACAGGCTGGATTCGGAAAGATCCGGAGATTCCGCTTCGGGCTCATGTCCGATCAAAGGCAACATCAGCAATAGAGGCGAACGCATCTATCACGTGCCTGGCGGACGATACTATGGGCAGACGCGCATTGATGAGCAAAAGGGCGAGCGTTGGTTCTGTTCGGAGGGCGAAGCTCAAAAGGCCGGCTGGCGCAGATCTCGACAATAAGTGCCGGGGGAGCGGAGCCCTGGGGTTGCTTTGAGGCTAAAAACCAGCGCGGATTTTGGATTGAGTGAGCCCGAGCGACCTGTGAGGATGGAGGCTCACCGCTTCACAAACCTTTTTGCCGTAGCCTTTGAGGGCATCCTATCAAATCGCGCATTCAACCCCATGCAAGGAGCCCGGAAAAAGGTTAATATCAGTTAAGCTTTTTAGCTATCAATAAACGCCAAGCCACCCTGGAGCCCACCAATGCATAAATACCTCTTCGTATTCTTGGCGGTTCTTGCGGCAAGCTTACTGACAGCCTTGGGGGTTTGGGAAAGGGTCGAGCACCCCAACTGTGGTTTTATATGTTTCCCGCTCTGGCTAACACTGTTTCTACCAATAAGCTGGCTCGTTGCCGGATTTGCTTTGCTCAGAAAAATAAATGCGCTTTTAAGGGGCGCTATCAGGATACTAAATCGTGGGGATCGATATGAGGCCTAAGCTCTTTGGACAGCTAATTATGGCGACCGTGCTGTTGAGCAGCTTAACCGGTTGCCTGGCGCCAGTTGTTGGGGGGGTATGGGGCCGCTATTGAAAGAAGCTTTAGAAGGCGAAGGACGCCGTGAAGCGAATTGGAGAAGAGCCTATATGTCATGGTCGCCGGAGCGGCTCTGTAAAACCCTAACAGGTAGAAACACAGATTTCATTTTAAAAACTTTTACCCCCAGTAGGGTAGAATCCGGTGCAAAATTGATGCTTGCGGTTATTTATGAACGTGAGATCGTTTGCCCGCCAACAAAAGATGATACGGAACAGATTCGCCAAGTTCGGCGGTCTGTTTTGACGAAAATAGAGCGCAGGAAAGAGGCCGCGGCTGAAGCCGAGCGGGAACGGCAGCGCAAAGCCCTTCTCGCAGCAGAAGAAGAGCGGAAGCGACAAGCCGAGTTGCGAGCCAAAACAGAACAGAAACGGCGACAAGCGGAAGCTGCGCGTCGGGAGGCTGAGGAGAAACAGAAACGCCTCGAAGCTGCCAGACTTGAGGAAGAAGAACGGAGGCGAAAGGCACTCAGTAAGCCAATTGAAATCGGGTACGGATCTGGCTTTGTGATCAACAAGAGCGGTCACGTACTTACAAACCGACATGTCGTCGAGGGCTGCGAGATTGTAACTATCCATCCACCGTCAGGTCGTAAGGTGGCCCGTGTTGTGGCTAGCGACTCTGTCAATGACCTCGCGCTTCTGAAGACTGACATGCAGGAAGATGACTATCTCCTAATTAGCGCCAATAATGCGTCGCTGCTCGATAATGTAATCGTTGCAGGCTATCCGCTGGCCTACGCAAATCTCAGCTCTTCGGTAAAAATTACCACCGGAGTGGTAAGTTCTTTAGCAGGAATTGGGGATAACTACGCTTTGCTTCAGATCGACGCGGCCGTGCAGAAGGGAAATTCGGGTGGCCCGATTCTAAATGATCAAGGAAACGTAATTGCCATAACTGTCTCGGGGATAAATAAACTCGTGGTAATGAATAAAAAGGGGTTTATCCCGGAAAACATCAATTTCGGTATCAAGTCATCGACTGTCCGAGCCTTTGTAGAAGCTAACGGGGTTTCGCTTCCCCAGCCCCACTCTATGACTATGGCCCGAAGCGTCATGGCCGGTAACATTGTAAAGGCAACTCATCGAGTTGGCTGCTCGGTCTCCACCGCGTCAGATCTGAAGATAAAAAAGGATCGGAAGCGACGTCTAACGGTCGGTCTCACAATTTAGGGCCAGATCGAGTCGTTGCCGTGAGGGGAGAATGCCGAATGGTTCACGACGACAAAGCAGGCCCAGACTGTCATCAACCAATGGCTCAGACAGTAAAAACACATCCGACCGCATCAGGCTCTCGACATGTGCCCTCCAATCCCCGAAACTCTACAAACAAATGGCACTGAACTCGGGGGCTAGACACTTCTAGGGTAATCTAACCAAAGAACCATCGCATCAAAGTAAATCCCAAAATGATGGCGACTGCAAAAAACAACCAATCAAATACTTTGTTCGTAGGAAATTTTCTCATACTGATAGCCTGACAGAGAATATTCGGAATAGGTAGACCAGACCTCTAGGGACTCCTAGCCCAAAGTACTGCCTCAGATACTGGAGATAGGCGAGGGGGTAGGGTAAAGATTTGGCCGCCTCCATATATATATAAAATAACCCTGCCAGATAATTACAAAAATATTACGCTTCTCTCATCCCCTCCTAGAACTACTGGCAATGAGCCGTCAGTCGCCACTCCCATTTTCATTAGCCATACCGAATACTTTATGTAAGATCTTTCGTAAGAGAAACCTATCCGGCACCCTTCATTAAGGTAAACATTATGCGATGTGTTGCCGTCAGTCATGACAATGCAAAATTAATATTTTCAAGAGTCACTGTGTTAATACTATTTTGCATTTCTATCTCATCATTTATTTCAAATAAGGTGATAGCGAAAACCCCTCAAGAGAAAATAGGTGTGATCGTCTTACATCCGAAATTGGGTATGCCTGCTTTAGTTGAAAGTTGGTTTAAAAAAATAGGTAAGGAGAAAATTTTTAAAAAAAAGTACCAGCGTAAATGTGGCAAAGGTAAGTGGATTTGTTCCACTGACAAAACTATTATTAGTCACAAAAATAATAAAGTCGGACTTTTAGCAATTGACCTATATGAAGACGGTTTTTTAATTGAGAGCCCTCATTGCGCATGGTCAAAGAGAAAGAAATATTCGGACCCGGTTGATATTGCTTTAAGTAAGTGCGTTTCACCCCGCATAAATATTCTTAAAAATAGAGGTGCTGAAAAGATAGTGGTTCTTGGCAACTCTCTTGGTGCCAATGCTGCCATAAGAGCAGGTGTTTTTATTGATGGTATTGACGCAATTGTAGCTATGGCACCCGGTCATACTCCAGAAGGGGAGCGCATTCGGGATAGGCTGGATGCGGATATTAGAGATGCCAAAGAAAAAATTAACTCAGGAAATGGAAAAAAGAAAATAGAATTTGAGGATTTTAATCAGGGACAGAAAAAACTGTTAGAAGTTTCAGCGGAAAATTTTCTCAGTTGGTTTGATCCTGAGGGAAAGGCCGTGATGGGACTAAATGCGCCCAAAATTAAGGCTGGCACGGCATTTCTTTGGATAGCAGGTGAAGATGATATCATTTCCGATGGGACTGGTAAAAGTATTTATGATTCAGCGCCCCCAAATCCGAAATCAAAATTCATCCATGTAGAAGGGGGGCATAGAGACGTGCGTAAATTTGGAAAAGAGATCATAATTAATTGGCTTAACACCTTTTAAAGTAGTTGCGTTAGAATTTAGATACAGGTGTTCCACAGGACGATAAGACTGGGGTGGGCAGTGTCAGAGCAAAATGGCTTGAGGCAGACAAGGCCGTTCTTTAGCCTCGGCGGATGAAAAATCCGTTCCGTTATTGCAACAGTTTGCCCGAGATCATCCGCCTGGCGGTGATGATGTACATCCGCTAGCAACTGTCCCTCCGTCAGGTCGAGGCTCTTGTGTTTGAACGCGGCATCAATATCTGTCATGAGACGGTGCGGTTCTGGTGGAACAGGTTTGGTCCGATGTTTGCTGCCGAGATCCGCAGACGCCGGATTTATAATCGATCATATTCGAACTGGCGCTGGCACCTGGATGAGGTGTTCGTGAAGATCAACGGGGAGACGCACTATCTCTGGCGTGCCGTTGATCTTGAGGACGAAGTTCTTGAAGTTTTCGCGACGAAACGGCGGGACCGCAAGGCGGCGCTTCAGTTTCTGAAGCGCGGGATGAAACGCTACGGTCAGCCAAAAGTGATGGTAACGGACCGACTAAAGTCTTACCGGGCAGCAATGAAGATGATCGGTAATTCTGTCGACCAGGAGTATGGCCGATGGCTGAACAACCGGGCTGAAAATTCACACCAGCCGTTCCGGCGACGAGGAGGGGAGATGTCGAAATTCAGAGACGTGAAAACCCTGCAAAAGTTCGCTTCCATCCATGCCTCGATACACAACCACTTCAACCTCGACCGTCAGCTCACGCCACGCGAAACTTTCAAACAAGATCGATCAGCGGCCTTGGCCGAATGGCGTCAATTGGCGGCCTGATAGTGGGGTTGTCTGTAATTTCGGAGACTGGTTCGCATTAGCCTGACACCACCCTGTCGAGTTATGGCTCCGACATATATTTGGCGGCGTTGAAGTACGGCAAATTATCCTTGGCGGAACAACCCATGACAGCCAGTCGTTCGGCGATCCGGATCGCCTTTTGATATTTGCGTTCGCTCTCGTCCAGGTTATGATCTTCGAAGGCCGTGCCACAAAGCAGAATACCGTAATGAGCTTGAACGGTACGAATTTCACGACCGGTTAGCATCCCATCGGCAATGACATTGAGGTCAAAATCATCCTGTTTGACAATCTGGATAGCGTTTTTGACGAGATACTCCCGAATTTTGGTTTCCGCTTTGAGGGCGATATCCCAATAGTCGGATTCAGAACGCGTGGTTTCGCCGGAAACTTCAACAAACGCCATGCAGAAGGACAAAAAGACCTGTTCCTTAGGAGTAGCCGTTCGCCAGGCTGTGCCGCCGAGATTTTTCCAGACTGACAGATTCATCTCTTCGAATACTTTTGGAACGCGATCAAAGAACAGCTTGTGTAAACGGTTCTCGGTCAGCGAACCATCCTGTGCCTGTTCTGCGTAGATATCGATTGCGGCGTAGGAACCACAAACCGGGCAGGTGTCGTCTTCGTACGTGTTCTTTTTGTATATATGCGAACAACGCGTTTTGTTGGGCAATTTGTTTTCGCACAACAGATAGGCGTCTTTGCCGTTCTCACCTTCCTGCTGCTGGCCCACCCAGTTAAATCGGTTGGTATATTGCATATAGGATTTGCGATGACTCCACAGGCTCCATTCGAGCTTTTCAACTGGGCCAAAAGTTGTCCAGTTGGAGCTAACATCGATGATAACGCATTTTTCTTTGTTAGGGGCTGAACGCAATCCGCGGCCAACCGATTGCCCCCAAAGGACTTTCGACAGCGTCGGGCGTAGATGAACAATGATATTACAGTGCGGGTTGTCCCAACCTTCGGCCAGGACGCCGACGGATACCATTGCTTCGACTTTACCATCCTCATGGCTTTTCAGCAGTTTCATGCGGGCTTTGATCGGCGTCTTAGCCGTGACAATTTCTGCCGAGACGCCAGCCTGGCGAATGCGGAACAAGGTTTCTTCGGCGACGCTGATATCGGCGCAGAACCAGGCTGAAATTGGTCGTGGCGAAACTTTTTCCCGTTCCTGCAAATAGCTGCTCATCGCATAGTCGATCATTGAAGATTTGACGATTGCAGGAGACAGCTTTGCGACGGGGAAATCACCGGAGCTGATGTCAATGCCGCTCAGGTCGAGGTCATGAACAAAATGTGTGCGGTATACGGGCTTTACAAGAACGCCTTCTGTGATGAGGTCTTCGATGTTGGCGCAATCGATAATGGCGTCAAAGGCCAGATTTAGCTGATCGCGCTGATCACCGGTACGACGTTCCGGCGAGGCCGTAAGTCCTACAAATTGAGCTTCGTCTTTGCCGTGCTCTGTAAAGTCATCAAGTATCCGTTTATAGCCCTTGCCGTTAGGTGAGACACGATGGGCCTCATCGACAATGATTAAATCGGCTTTGGGCAACGCATCGGCCAAAACATCTTTTGCTCGCATGCTGGTCGAGAGCAGGATGTCATAATCTTCAAAGGCAGGGCCAGTATCGGATACTGTCAGTTTGCGCACATTGTGATCGTCGTGTAGCGCCCCTTCGAGCTGTTCCAGCAGCACGAGGCGATGGCAGAGCACGATAATCTTTTTGCCTTTGTAAAACCGTTTAATGAGCTCGCTGGCGAGTACAGTTTTACCAGCCCCGGTAGGAGCTTTAAGGATAAAGCGTCGGTGTTCTTTTATGATCGACGGGTACTGGTCGATAATGTCTTGTTGCCAGGTTCTAAGGGGCATTTAGATACTTTGATATGAAAGGACTATTGGTAACTGTGCGACCGAAAAATTTACAATCTTATAACGATAGTGTCGCGCTATGTCTTCCTCAGAATGGCGTCTAACGGGATTTTTAGTTGTGAAACGAACATTTGGGTAGCGTGAAATGCCCGGAACGGGCATATCTCTGCCGAACGCGCCGTCAGGCGATATTGCCCGATTCTTTTGTTCTTAATCTTCTCAATACATAGCAACTAAATGACTGACCCAACAAATCGCAGACTTGGCCTCCTTTTCCTGGTGGGCGGGATATTTTCTTATGGCTGGCTGTGGCCGGTAATGCATTTAGGAGTGGAGCATCTACCGCCGCTTTGGTTTGCAACTGTTCGGGTTTTTATCGGTGCGCTCGTTCTGATGGCTGTATTGGCAGTACGTGGCGAGTTAAAGCTGCCGACGCGCGCTGATATGCCTGCGATCCTGAGTGTCGGCATTTGCATGATGGGGCTATACGTATCGTTGGTTCATACGGCAATGGCATTTATTCCGGCTGGGCGTGGGGCGTTGCTTGGATATTCGACACCCCTTTGGGTAGCTCCTGCAGCAGTACTGTTTTTCGGGGAGAAAATGACGGGGCTGAGGGCGATGGGCGTTGTCCTCGGTCTCAGCGGTCTCGCTATATTGTTCAACCCGGCGGAACTCGACTGGTCTGATAAGGACGCGTTAATTGGTAATGGGCTCTGCGTCCTCGCGGCAATTTCCTGGTCCATCGCTATTTTGCAGATGCGGAACCACAAGTGGAATCTGTCACCTTTACAACTCGGTCCCTGGCAGCTTCTTTTGGCGACGGTGGTTACCTTGCCATTTTCAATCTGGCTGGCAGAACCGAAAATACCTGACTGGTCGACCGAATTCGTTCTTTTGATTTCATATGGCGGTGTCATTGGAACAGCCATTGCCATGTGGTGTGTTGCATCTTCCATTCGTTATCTGGGTGCCGTCCCGACCTCTGTTGGCCTCTTGGGCGGTCCGATGGTGGCTATCGTGACAAGCGTTCTATTCCTGGGTGAGGCTTTTACTCTGACTCTCGGCGGCGGTTTGGTTTTAATTCTTGGCGGTATCGCCCTCGTTACCATTGGCGGGCAGCAGTCAAAGTAACTGCGGGACCTTGCATTCTGAGCCCCTGTCGCGCTCAATAGGGCCTGTTGAAGTCTGACAGACGAGGTCTCTCATGCCGTTCTTTCCGTCACTACCCGAAGATGCGGGTGTTCGAAAATTGTGGGAAGTATTCAATCCCGAAGCCCACAAAGGCCTACAGCTATTTTCGCGCGCTTTTATGCGCCGGGAGGGGCAGCTTACTGCTGCCGATAAAGAAATGATCGCCGCTTATGTGTCGCAGCTCAATGATTCTGAATATTGCTTTGCAGGCCATTCACGGGTGGCAGTTAATCTCGGTACCGATCCGGGGGTATTCGAACCGCTGGCTGAAAGCATTGATGGGGCGCCTGTCCGTGAGGAACTAAAGCCTCTCCTGAAATTTGTTAAAATTTTGACGCTTACGCCGTCCCGTATCACCAAAGCCGATGCCGACGCGGTCCTCGCCGCTGGATGGGATGAACAGTCTTTTCATGAAGCCATCATCGTTTGTGCCCGATTTTCCATGATGAACCGTATTACGCTTGGTCATGGGCTGATCGTTGATGAAGAACGCCGGGCAGGGGATGCGCTGAATATGAATTATGGAGCCTCCTGAGATGTCGACATTTCCTCTGCCTGATATTCTGCTCGATGGGCGGGTTGTGATCATGACCGGTGGTGACCGTGGCCTGGGCTTCTCGATGGCCACAGCGATGGCAAAACGGGGTGCCCGGTTGGTGATCGCCTCGGTTGATGCCGAGGGCTGTGTGCGGGCTGCCGAAGAGCTTAATCAAATCGCAGGGTCCGGGCATGCCTTGGCCGTGACCACTGACATTCTCGATCTCGAGCAGTGCAGAAACACGGTTAAACAAGCGGTCCAGGAGTTCGGTCGGTGTGATGTTTTGTATAACAACGCTCGGCGCCTCATGCGTGGACCAGGACTGCCGCCGCAGGGTAATTCCTTGCCGTTTTTTGAAACCGACCCAGACATTTATAGGCAAACAGTTGAGGTGAATGTCATTGGCACCTTCTTTATGGCGCGTGCCGCAGTGGAACATTTCCGGCAAGCTGGAAGCGGGAAAATTATCAATGTTTCGACGTCGCGCCGGAATTTTTCTGGACCACGCAATTCTCCTTATGGCGTCACCAAGGCGGCAGTGGAATCTGAAACCTTGATTTGGGCCCGCGATTTGGACGGTACGGGAATAACGGTCAATGCGGTATTGCCTGGTGGATCAGCGGATGCCGATCCCAACCGACCCAAAGACCCCAGCAAAGTACTATTGCCGGTTGATATTATGGACCCGCTGGCGGTTTGGCTGGCTTCTGAGAAATCAGATTCGGCAAACGGCTGTCGCTTTGTCGGAAAACTCTGGAATCCTGAACTCGATCCCGATGCTGCTGCTGAAGGGGCCCGCGAAGAGCCAGTCTTTATGGAGCAGCAGGCACCCGCGACTAACTAAGGCTATTTCTAGGGTAATCCAAGAACCCGTTTGGCCGTAATATTTCGCTGAATTTCGCTGGAGCCGGCGTAGATCGTGATCCGCCGTACTTCGCGCCAGAGTACCGAGACATCGACCGGCCCTTCTTCTGTGTCCATCGGCTCAACATCAGCAGCATGGTCTCCAGCGGCCTCGAACATCAAATCTGCGATGCGTTGAATATTTTCGGTCGCCACAATCTTCATAAAGGATGATCCCGCGCCAATATCCATTCCCGCTTTAGCTTGCTGTACGGCGTGAGCGAAAACGGCTGATTGGGCGAGAACGTCGAGCTCAAGCTGGGTGACCTTATCCTGAAAAACGGGGTCATTTGCCGCTCCCGTAGCCTTGGCGACCCGTTGTAACTTGTCGAGACATTGCAGGGCCATTTGCGGGTTCGCATTGCCGATACGTTCAGACGCCAGGAGGGCTTTGGCGACTGACCAGCCGTCATTTAGTTCACCGACCAGGTTTGTGATTGGGATGCGAACGTCATCAAAGAAGACCTCGGCAAACTCCTCGTCATCAGCGATGGTCATTATGGGGCGGATCGTAATGCCGGGGGTTTTCAGGTCGATGAGAACCATCGATATTCCGCCCTGCTTTTTAGGTGCGTCGGGATTGGTCCGGATCAGGGCGTACATCCAGTCGGCGAAATGGCCGCCCGTTGTCCATATTTTCTGGCCATTAATAACGATTTCGTCTCCATCAACTTCACCGCTGGTTTTGAGACTTGCGAGATCAGATCCTGAGCCTGGCTCGGAATAACCCTGGCACCACATGACTTCGCCGGAAAGCATTTTGGGCAGATGGTCCGTCTTCTGGTCATTTGTGCCGTGACGCATGAGGATAGGACCGATATGACCTAATGCCTGACGTGACAGGATTGGCGCACCAGCGCGGCCCAACTCTTCCTGCAGGATAAGCTGCTCGGAGATACTAGCCTCCATGCCACCAAATTCTTTTGGCCAGTGAGGGGCGATCCAGCCTTGCTCATACAGCTTAAAGTGCCATGGTTGGATCAAGTCGCGTGGGGGACGGGTAGACCAGCCCCGAAGTTCTTCTGGTAGATTCTCTTTCATCCAAGCGCGGACATCCGCTCTGAACTTTGCATCTTTGGGACTGTCGACGAGGAAACTGAGAGAGCTCATGAGGAACTACCGATCCGGTTCGAATGCGAAATATTCAAAATCGTCGTCAATTTTATCCCAGCACAGTTTAACAGCCATACCGATTTCGACATCGTCAGTTGAACAGTTGTGTAGCAGGCTCATCAGGCGGACGCCTTCTTCAAGATCTACCGCTGCGATAAGATAGGGTTCTTCACCTTCGAAGCCGCGTGCCGGGATAACAGTTTCCGTATAAGAATATACCGTGCCTTTGCCTGTCACTTCACGCCATTCGAGATTGCGTTTGCCGGTATGGACACTTAGCCCGCGCGGATAAAATTGATATTTATCTGCCTCCGGGTCGTACTGAAGCATAAATTTGTGTTCATTTACCGCATCCCAAAAGGGTTGGGTGATATTTGTTGGTGTCGGGGCCGGGCGGGGCCGCTTTTCACGTTCTGCCATTATCCTCGCTCCAGAATAAGTACGGCACTTGAGCCCCAGTTCCGGACATAGGGGATAACGCCAATCCCGGTACACATTGCCGTCGAGGGGTTGGGTACTTGCCGGTCGGTGGCTTCACCAAATAGCTGCCGGAGTGCTTCAATGATATTGATCTGGCCGCCAGCGAGACCCGGCTGACCCGCAGATATTTGCCCGCCGCCGGTATTGATCGGCAGTTTTCCAGTGGGTGAAATATCTGTTGATAAAAGGTACTCGGACCCTTCGCCACGTCCGCAGAACCCGATTTGCTCAAGCTGCAGCATTTCGGCGATAAGGAAGTCGTCATAAGGGTGGAACATATCGATATCGTCGGTCGACATACCGGCTTTTTCCAGAGCCTGTGGTCCCGCAATGCTAAAGCCGGTTTCTGTAATATCCGGTAGTTGTTCGTGAACGTTAAAGTTTGTCAGCTCTGAATAGGCAATTGGGTGAGCCATGTTTTTGACGCCAAGTTTTTTCGCCCGTTCAGTTGTGGTGATGATGATGGCGTTGGCGCCATCGCACGGCATAACCGAATCCAGTAAACGTAGCGGTGTAGAGACCATGCGGGCATTTAGATAATCGTCGACCGTCATCGGCTTGCGAAGCCCTTCTACTGCATATTCATTGACTACGGCGCCATTGCGTTGCGCGACGGCTAATTTTCCCAGAGCTTCGAATTTCAGATCATATTGATGCATATAGCGATGCATGATTAGTCCAAAAGCTCCCGGTGGTCCCTGGATACCGGTCGGGTTACGGAACTCGGACCGGTAGGAGCGCTGATCATCGACACGGCGGGTGGTTGGCGTTGCCGCCGCTATTGATAGAACTGTTTCGCAATATCCTGACTGAATGGCTGCGGCAGCGCGGGCCACGTTGCCCGGCATTGAGGCGCCTCCGATGTCAGTCGTTTGTGTCCAGGAGGTTTGTAACCCGAGGTGGTCCCCGAGGTAATTTGACCAGAAATTATTACCGGCTTCGCTCGACGGTAGAACCGTTGCCATGCCATCGATGTCTTTGGTGCCGAGACCGGTATATTCCAGAACCTGTGCCGTTGCTTCGGCCGCAAAATCATATGTCGTGCGGCCTGATCGGCGGACATTCTTTACTTCGCCGTAGCCGATAATGGCGATGTCCTTGTTTGCCAGAGGATTTTTCATCTATTTGGTCCGGCTTGTTGCTCCCTGTTGATTTAGCCTACGCCGAGATTGGTTCCTGTCAATGGTTGCTCAGCCGTTGCAAACAGAGATTTCCTGCGCGAAGATTGTAATAACAATCAAAAAAGAAAGATAAGTGTATGGGAGGAGATTCCGTCAGCAAGGTTGAAGCCCTGCTGAACCCAAAAAGTGTTGCGATCCTTGGAGCACGGGAAAACCCGATGGATTGGACGGCGCGTATTTTTGCGAATTATCAGCGCTTTGACTTTGAGGGTCCGGTTTGGCCTGTAAATCCTCGGTTTAAGGAGATTTGGGGTGTGCCATGTTTTGCTGATCTTTCAGATTTACCTGGCGTTCCTGATCATTTGGTGGTGATGCGTGCCGCCGCGTCGGTCTGTGGCATCCTGCGCGAGGCGGCAGCGATGGGTACCCGAAGTGCTACCGTATATGCCGCTGGGTATTCCGAGCTTGGAACAGATGAAGGTAAGGCGCTAGAGGACGAACTCCGGTCGGTTATTGAAGAAACCGGTCTCGCCGTTTGTGGTCCTAACTGTCTTGGTAGCATGTCTGCTCGCGGCCGGTCTTTATGTCTTCCTGATGACCGCATTCGGGAATTGGTTCGTGGGCCCGTCGCGATGGTTGGGCAGAGCGGAACGACCACACCGGGAATAGGGCGTACTTTAATTGATCGCGGAATCGACGTTGGCTACATCGTCACGAGTGGCAATGAGGTGGGACTCGCAACGGCAGATTATATCAATTATTTTGTTGATGACCCTGATGTACGGCTGATTTTTTGTTTGATCGAAGCGGTTCGACGGCCACAGGATTTCCTCGCTGCCTGCCGCCGGGCGCGTGACGCTGGAAAGCCGGTTGTGGCCCTTAAGATGGGGGTATCCGAAGGCGGGCGTGCAGCGGCGTTGGCCCATACCGGATCGATGGCGGGTGCCGTGGAAGCGTTCGATGCTGTTGCAGGGGATGCAGGCGTAATCCGCGTAGAAAGTGGCGATGCCGCGATCGACTTGATTGAGTTGTTGGTGCATGCGGGACTTCCCGAAACAGATGACGTTGGCGTCCTGGTGTATTCGGGCGGGGTGAGAGGGTTGTCACTCGATGCCGCAGATCGTCATGGTGTGCCACTCCCAGATTTCTCGCCAGAGACCGCTGCAAAATTCAAAGAGATCCTCGGTGATGATTTGAGGGTTACTAATCCGCTCGATGCGGCAGGTTTCATGAACCAAAAGCTGGAGTCGATTGTTGAGATGGTAACGGCGATCCAGAACGATCCGAAAATCGGAACGATCCTGTTTCAGGAAGATTTGCCACCTAGTGAAGGTATCAATGACGCCAATAAAAGGCGGACCAAGCGTGTTTTGGATACCATGCAGGGTTTTCAAGAAAACTTTCTGGAGAAGGGTGGTAAGCCGATTGGATTGATATCTCCGGCGTCGTCTGATCTGACGGCTTTTGGCCGGGAGGCGCGCAAGCAGTTTCCACAAATTCCGGTTCTAAGTGAACCAAATCGCGCGTTTAAGGCACTTCGGGCGGCCTTTACCTACCGGGACCGAATTCATGAGGCCCAGCAGATCCAACCGGGTGAGGCTGGTAAGCCGTCGGAAGTGATAGAGACGGCTCTTTCCAATGCATCGGGCATTGAGCCGTTTGCTCTCAGTGAACCTGTCTCTAAAAACTTAATCTCCTCATACGGAATCAGCTTGCCCCGGGAAGGCTTCGCAAAAACGCCTGAGGAAGCTGCAAAAATCGGAGATGAGATAGGCTATCCGGTTGTCGTTAAGGGTGTGGCAGCGGAAATGACCCATAAATCGGATGCTGGTGCCGTCGTCCTTGGACTGCATGATGGTGCTGCAGTTGAACGAGCTTGCAATGACATCTCAGGCAATGTCGCTAGTTATGACTCGTCGATTGAGCTTGAGGGCTGGCTTGTCGCCCAGTCAGTATCGGGTGGCCTGGAACTTGTCATTGGCATTCAACGTGATCCTGAGATGGGGCCTGTGGTGATGTTTGGGTTAGGGGGTGTGTGGCTGGAATTGATCAAAGATGTATCGTTTTGCAGTCCAGGTTTTGGTCGAGCGCGCGCTGACCGAATGATCAATGAGACACGCGCGGGCCGATTAATCGACGGCTATCGCGGCGATGGGCCTTACGATAGGGAAGCCGTCATTGATGCACTGGTTGCGGTCGGACAGATGGCAATGGATAATTCTGACACGATTGAATCGCTGGATATTAATCCGTTTGTTGCGTTGTCGCCTGGTGCTGGGGCTTACGCACTTGATGCTCTGGCGGTCCTAAGCCGGTAAACAGAGGAATAGAAGAATGGAACTCGTCCTCACCGATGAACAAAGACTCTTAAAGGAGAGTGCTGAAAAGCTCGTCGAACGTTGCGGTGGACCAGAGGCGCACCGGAAGCTTCGAGACGTTGAGCCGGGGTTTGACAGGGAACGGCTCAAGACGATTGCTGAAGCCGGGTGGCTGTCTCTCATGGTTCCGGAAAAAGCCGATGGGTTGGGTATGGGTATTACCGATCTCGCACTTGCCTTGGAGCAGGCGGGAAGAGGTCTAATAACTGAACCTGTTGCGGCGTTGGCCGCTAGTGCCCGTGCCGTCGGTACCGGGCGGGCGGCAACGGGTGCCGGAACAGAGCAGGCGCTGAATACCCTCGTGTCAGGAGAGAACCTGCTTATCCCGGTTTTACAAGATCCGACGATCTCGGATGAAAAACGCGAACGGGTTTTTGCGGAACATTATCATTACGGATATCAACTAACGGGAACCCGGACAGGAGTACCCTTTGCCGAGGTTGCGGATGGTTTTTTGGTTGATGCGAATACATCCGATGGCACCATCCTGATTATCGTTCCCCGGGATACATTCGGCATTACTGTTGAAGCTTCGCGAACGGTTGATGGGACGGCCCATGGTAAGATCGAGTTTTCCGAAGTGACGCTGATGGCGGATGAACTATTGATCGCGGGTGTAAAGCAGGGTGAGAAACTTGCTGCAGATATACATGATCGGATATTGTTGGGTGTCTCCGCAGAAATGCTGGGTGTAATGGAGCAAGCACTAGATCTCGCAGTCGGCTATATGCAGACAAGGGAACAGTTTGGTCGTCCAATAGGCAGTTTCCAGGCGCTACAGCATCGCGCGGTTAACGATCACATACAGATAGAACTTGTACGTTCTCTGCTTTTTCAGGTCTGCAGTGCAATCGACGGGGGGCGTGGCAACCGAGCGATGGTCGCCGCAGTTAAAGCGCGAGCGTCTGAAGCAGTTCTATCTGTAACAAAATCCGTAATTCAAATGCATGGTGCAATTGGCTTTACGGACGAATATGAGGCAGGTCTGTATCTTCGGCGTGCGATGACTCTTGCAAGTCAATATGGCAATGCGTCTGAACATCGGGAAAGTTATGTTCGGCACTCTAGACTGATTTCTGAGAAGGCGAACGAAGGTGGAAAACGGCGTAAGCGTAAGAAGCCTAAGAAATCAATCTTCGCGACTTAAAGGGATTCCACAGATTTTCGGATAACGCGTTCGCTGGGGAATCGTACAGTAACGGTTGTGCCGACATCAATTTGGCTTTGTATGTCCAACGAACCTCCATGCATCTCGGCAAGAGATTTGGATAGGGGAAGCCCAAGCCCCGTTCCTTCATAACGGCGGTTAAACGCACTATCGACCTGGCCAAATAGGCCGAGAGCCTTTGGAATGTCCTCTAACGCAATGCCTATCCCGGTATCAACAACTTGAAAGACGTACCCACCGGAGGCGCTGTACCAGGCTGTCACTGTCACGGTGCCGCCGCCATCAGTAAATTTTAAGGCATTAGATAACAGGTTGATAAGGATCTGCCGCAATTTTTGCTCGTCGGCAAATAGTGGCGGTAATTTTTCTGGCACCTCTATGGCGAGGCTCACATCAGAGCGCTGTGCTTGATCGTGAAGAATCCTGGTGACGCTCTGAATAGCGTCTTGTACGTTGATCCATTCTTCAAATAGTTCTTCGTTGCCGGACTCGATCTTCGAAAAATCCAATACTGAATTGATTAGCTCAAGAAGGTGGCGCCCGGCGTCGTTGATATCTCGGGCATAGTCGCGATATTTGGTGCTTCCCACCGGTCCGAATGTTTGCTCTCTGATAATGTCGGAGAATCCCATAATTGCGTTCAGAGGGGTTCGCAGTTCATGGCTCATATTGGATAGGAATTCCGATTTGGCTCGACTGGCATCTTCTGCCATATCGCGAGCCTTCGTGACTTCGTCAGTGGTTCTTATCAAGGCGTTGGTCTGGACCTCAAGGCGTCCCTTGGTTCTTTGGAGCTCAATAAATTTTGCGTTTAGCTCGCGTTGGCTTTCTTCGAGGCGGCGCTCAAATTCCATATGGTCTGTAATATCGAGACCCAACGCGTCACAAACCGTTACATTGTCAGATCGCCTTCTAGGTTGAACCAATAATCTGAACCATAAAACCTGTCCCGTATCGCGTTTCACTCTGAAATCATGAGTTACGGGTTCTCCAGAAAGAGCGCATTGATCAAGAGCGCGGAGCAGATCTCGCCGGTCTTCGGGCTGAATGTTGCGGAGGAGGAGTTTAGGAGACTGTATTAAGGTGTCGCGAGAGAACCCCGAAATTTCGGAAACACCGTCGCTCATAAAAGTGAGTGTTTTTTTATTGTCTGTTCCAAATGTCCATTGCAGCACAATGCCTGGAATATTTGCGGTTAGACTTGATAAACGAGCGTGTGCTTCTGTATGGGCGTCTATTGAATTTCGGTGTTGGATTGCAAGACTCGCTAAGTCTTTGAACTCATTTGCTATTTTTATTTCGGGTTCTTCCGGCGTTCCAACCTCCGTTCTGTAAATTGCGAGTGTGCCAATCACGACTCCATTCCCAGAAAAAATGGGCTCAGACCAGCACGCTCGTATGCCGTGGGTCCTTGCGAGGGCGATAAAATTTCTCCATTTGGGGTCGATCATTATATCGGGAGTGATGACTCGGCTCCCGAGAGCTGCTGCGGTTCCACAAGAGCCTGATGAGGGGCTGATCGGGAGCCCGTTTATCGCTTGGATGTAGCTGTCTGGCAGGCTGGGGGCGCTACCATGAATTAGTCGGTCGCTATTGGGTGCGACTATCAGTATCGCGGCCTTTATGTTGGGAAGTCTTTCTTCAAGGGACTCGCAGATTTCCGCGAGAACGGCATTCAAGCGTTCTCCCTGTGCGAGCAACCGAATAATGGAATTTTGGAGTATACTGCTAGAGGGAGAAGTCACGCGGCCGTCTCATTCTCAGCAGGATCAATGTTCGGTGATTTAGAAACTGAATTGAAAATATTTTGTTTAATAGATCGTTTGGCCTTAAGGGCTACGGCCCTGTTTTCCTCGCTGAGGTCCCCATCGAGGGCACGTTCGAGCCACTTGAGGGCGTCCCCCCAATTCGCTTCTATACCTTTTCCATCACGCAGGATAATGGCAAATACAAGTTGCGCGGCGGCGTCTCTTGCCTCGGCGGCTTTGCGGAACCAGAAAACGGCAAGGTTTTGGTCCTTTGCAACGATTTTGCCCTTCGCGTAAATGCCGCCCAAACGATACATGGCTTTGGCATCACCGGAGGAAGCTGCTGTTTCGTACCAGGAAATAGCGACTTCATAGTCTTTGTCTACATATTCCCCCCGAAGGTATAAACGGGCGAGAGTCATTGCTGCCGATGCACTGCCTCCTTTGGCGGATTTCTCAAACCAACGAATTGCCTCAGACGTGTTCGCCGGTACGCCGTTGCCCTGCAGATACAGGCTCCCAACAGCCGCTTGGGCATTCCGATTTCCCGTTGCCGCTGCCTCAAACGTGGATGTCATTTCTTCAGTAAATGAATCAGGAAAGACAGGGGTCTGGGACAGTTTATTCCATCTGTGGACATTCATTATTTTTTTGATCAGCCAGGTGAAGCGCGTTCAACAATTGTCGGATAGTTATAAAGCGAGTGTCTTTTCGTATCCTTAACGACCAAATTTAAGAGTTAACGGTCCTTTCATGATCGGTGCGTATACTGAGAAATTCTTCTAAAGCATTGATAATTAGTGGTTTTGAGATATGGACGTTTACGACGCAGCTAAGAGGATGGTCTGCAATATTATTGCTGTTGCACTATCCATGACCGTCGCTTCAGTCGAAGCTATGTTGCCGTCCACGCCGCAATGGCTCGAACGGGTCGATCAACTTGCAGCTCAAATGCAAACCATTGCCCACCCTGAGCAAAAAACGACAATGCGCCGCCGTCGTCAGGATGACGTTCCGGAAACAGAAGAAGAATTTGTCGTTAATACAGATCAGTTACTGCTGGCCTATAATCAACTTTGGCAGTTTGTTCACGATTTGCGGAGCGAAGGCCTGTCTTTGGATGAACCATTTTGTGAACGAATTGAAAAGGAGTGGTCTGTCACAACGTTGTTAACCTACATGCGTAATGCGGACGGCGCCTTACAGGATCATGCTCAAAAGGCGATGGATTCTGCTGCTGGCTATCTCAGCACCGGCACGACATCTGATTCTGTTTTAGCCAATGATCCAAATCTGGAAACTCAAAAGACTTCTGTCGTTTAGCAGGCATCTTAATTTGTGTTGATCTAGGCCTCTTCAATATTTTTCTGCTTGATTGTCTTTGCATGGTTCCAGTACCAACAGGAAACTTCGCAATTCAGATGGCGTAATTAAATCATGAATATCCTTATTCTCCCCGGCGACGGAATTGGCCCTGAAATCGTTGCTGTGGTGGACGCTGCGTTACAGGCGTTAGATCGTCGGTTTTCATTAGGTCTAAAGCTAGATCGCCAGGACGCGGGACTTGTGACGTTGAAGTCCTTGGGGACAACGATGCCTGATGAGGTTGCTGCCAAAGCGCGGGTAGCAGATGGCGTGGTCCTCGGTCCGGCAGCGACCGAAGACTATCCGTCTGCGGCAGAGGGCGGCATCAATATTTCAGCGTGGTTCCGGAGCCAGTTTGATCTATACGCCAATATTCGACCCAGTAAGATTCGTCCGGGTGTTCCAGGGCACGTTCCTGCCATGGACCTGATTATTGTTCGCGAAAATACTGAAGGGTTTTATGCCGACCGTAATATGGCGGTCGGAACCGGGGAATTTATGCCCACACCTGACCTGGCGCTAGCTGTCGGCAAGGCAACAACAGAGGGCTGTCGCCGGATTGCAGTCGCGGCATTTGAGTTAGCCATGCGTCGCACCAAGCGGGTGACGGCTGTTCATAAAGCCAATGTTTTACGCCATTACAGTGGATTATTCCTGAAGCAGGTAGACGCTGTATCTGTAGATTACCCGGAAGTTACTGTCGATAAGGTAATCGTTGATGCCATGGCAGCGCTCCTCGTTCGGTCTCCAGAAAAATTCGACGTTGTTGTGACGACCAATATGTTTGGCGACATCTTGTCGGATGAGGCTGCGGAGCTAGCCGGTGGGCTCGGACTCGCGGCATCACTGAATGCCGGGAACGATCATGCAATCGCGCAGGCCGCACATGGCTCTGCGCCAGATATCGCTGGACAAAATATTGCTAATCCCGTCGCGATGGTGCATTCGACGGCAATGTTACTGGATCATTTGGGCGCCAAGCATGGGGACGACAAGTTTGCGCAGGCTGGCCAGTTCCTTGCGGAAAAGACCGATGCCCTTCTTGTTTCTGTAGCGACACGGACATCTGACCTTGGCGGAACCTGCACAACGAGTGAATTTGGCGACGCGCTGGTTGCCTCTATTCTCGATAGCTGAAGTGCTAGTGCTTGATTTTATGTTTGCCGTGACCTTGCTGGTGATCAGAAGAACCACCCAAGGCACCGGCGCTTTTGATTTTGACGTTAACCGTCATTTTCCCGGCTTTTTCAAAGACAAGCGTTAGCGGAAACTCTGCGCCCATTTTAAGTTTTTGCGTGAGACCCATCATCATGATGTGATGACCGCCCGGTTTGAGGCTCACAGAGCTTCCCACAGGAACCGGAATGCTCTTGATATGGCGCATTCTCATGATCCCGCCATCATTCTTGTGTGTATGTAGCTCGACACGTTTCGCAATTGTGGCTTCCGCGCCTACTAATTTGTCTACCGAATTCCCATGATTGATGACCGTCACATAGGCGGCACCATTTTTTCCTATGGAGGCCCGAGCCCAGGGTTGTTCGATCACGATCGTTTTATGCACCATCTTGTCAGCATGATGCATCGGCATCTTGTGGTCCTGGGCAATCGCCGGCGTAATTAGAAACGCTGTGACGGTTGTCGCGATGAGGTGACGAACGAACATCTGGTTCTCCGAATTCATGCTTTATTGCTCAAAATGGCTGCCCTTAACCGATCAGGGGTGCAGGGTGCCTGTGTGACCCGAACGCCGGTTGCCTGATATATACCACCGAAAATAGCTGGCGCTGTCGCACAGAGCGCAGGTTCACCAATGCCCTTGGCACCCCATGGTCCGGTTGGTTCCGGGTCTTCAATTATATAGGTTTTGATATCCGGAATATCACCAATGGTTGGCATTAAATAATCGTGCAGGTTTTCTGTACGGCCCGGGATGTATTCTTCCATCAAGGCGAGACCAAGTCCTTGGGCAACACCACCATGAATTTGTCCTTCGACCTGCTGCGGATTTATGGCCTGTCCGACATCATGGGCAGCCGCGATGCGCAAAACTTTTACAGTTCCCAGTTGCACATCGACTTCAACATCGGCAATTTGAGCGGCAAAACCATAAGTACCGTAGGGCTTGCCTTGTCCGTTCTTATCCAGCGGTTCGGTGGGCGGGTCGAAGTATCCTTCACCGCGCAAGACCTCGCCATTCTCTGACTTCGGCAAGGACGATAGGTCTATCTCACGCGATGTTTCCCCTTCACGTACGGTCAGTGTCCCGGTGCCAAACTCGATCGTCGCGTTCTCGCCAACATTGGCCAACCGTAGGATTTGACCGCGTAGATCTTCGCCAGCCAATTTAACAGCATTGCCCGAAACGTATGCCTGTCGAGAGGCGGAACTTTTTCCGGCATCTGCAGTGAGGTCAGTATCGCCACAAACTAGGTTCAGCTGATCAAGGGCGATGCCGAGCCCATCGGCTGCCGCCTGCATCATTGTTGTATTGGTTCCCTGACCAATATCCTGGGCACCTGAATAGAGCGTCACAGTACCATCCGCGGTTAGACCGATATGCATGGTGGAGGGGTTAGCGATGGAGGTGTTGCCGCAGCCATACCACATACAGCCAACACCGACGCCACGGCGCCTGGTTTTGTTGGTGGCATTATGCGCTTCTGCCTCCGCCCGCCACGCATGCCAATCATCGCGTAACGCCTCGAGACACTGATCGAGCCCGGCACTTTCAAGCTTTTGTCCGGTGGCCGTTTCCTGTCCTTTCCGAATGGCGTTGATGTGGCGGAACTCTAGCGGGTCGATGCCCGTCTTTTCCGCCATCATGTCCATTAGGGCGTCATGGGCGATAGCCGCCTGCGGAACGCCAAATCCTCGAAAGGCGCCGGCGGGTGTTTCATTCGCGAAGAAGGCACGCGATTTTGCGCTGACATTGGGGACGTAATATGGACCGGTTGCATGAATAGGCACGCGATCTTTAACAGTCAGACCCCAGGAAACGTAGGCACCGGTATTAAAATCGCCATTAAATTCATAGGCTTGCAGCTTACCGTCATCCGAGCAGGCATAGCGCGCGGTGATCCGTGATGGATGTCGTTTTGTCGTCGCCGCCATACTCTCAAGTCGGTTGAACGTGCAGCGGACAGGCCTGTTCAGCTTCCAGGCAGCGATGGCCACCAGAGGCTGCACGGTCTGATCGAGTTTACCCCCGAACCCGCCGCCGCAGGCAGTAGGGATGATGCGCACATCTTCCGGGGCGAGCCCCATGATAATTGCGACTTCGTCCCGGTCCATGTACGGGCTTTGAGTGGTGACCGTCACTTCGATGCGATCGCCAACGCGTCGCGCCCAACCAGCCTCTGGTTCAATATAGCCATGTTCGACGAAACCCGTTGAGAAGGATTCTTCAAAAATGGTGGTGCTCTCGTCAAAGCCACAATCAATGTCGCCCTTGAACGTTGCGCCATGGGCGAGAATATTACCAGGATAGTCGTTGTGAAGTTGCGGTGCTTCCTCGGCTAGAGGTGGTCCAAACCCCTGAACCGGATCCTGTTCCTGCCAGGAGATCGGTAATTCATCGTCCCGAATTTCAGAGATGGTCTCGGCATCTCCGACCAAGGCAATCACAGCTTCGCCGCGATAGCGAACAAATCCATCGGCGAAGACAGGTTGGTCTTTGACGTCGGGGTAAATGCCGAACCCATTGAGACCGGGCACGTCATCGGCAGTCAGAATATCAACGAGCCCCGGATATTTAGCTTTTAGAGGTTCGAAATCACCTAAGCTAAACGTAGCCCGCCAAAAGGGCGAGCGGACGGCGCGAAGCCATAGGGCGTCTTCCGGTGCCTGATCGGCGCCGTATAGTTCCGTACCGGTAACCTTCTGTTCGCCGTCGAGTTTTGCGGCGCGCGCACCAACCGCCTCGCCCACGGCAGGATCGATGATATTCGCATCCGCGGTGTTTCCGATGTGAAGGATCGCATCGACAATTTTTCGATAACCGGTGCAACGGCACAGGACACCTCCAAGAGCATCAAAAACTTCTTCTTCGCTGGGACTTCTGTTTCGGTCCAGCAGATCGCTGGCCGCCATCAGCATCCCCGGCGTGCAAATGCCGCACTGTGCGGCGCCATATAAATGAAATGCCTCCTGCAGTGGGCTGAGCTTGCCAGATTTTGATAAACCTTCAACGGTCACGATTTCTGCGCCATTTGCCTGTGCGACCGGCACAAGACATGCGCATAGCTGACGTCCATCGAGACGGACCGTACAGGCGCCGCAATCACCTGCATCGCAGCCGATCTTGGTACCGGTAAAGCCAAGGTCATCTCGCAATACATGGGCGAGGCGTCGAACAGGATTTGCATCGACTGTAGTTGTCTTGCCGTTCAGGGTGAAGTTGATTTCGGTCATGCGCTGGCCACCAATTCTTCAAGTGCCCGTCGTACTAACGTTAGGGCAACATCGCGGCGATAATCGGCACTGCCCCTGACATCATTGATCGGTGAGAGCTGGTTTAGGTGCCCTTCTGTAACAAGGTCACCAATGCCGGCGGTTATCGCTTGTCCGGCCAGTGCTCTTTCAAGCATATGCAGGCGTTTCGCGGCCGCTGAACAGGATCCGACAGCAATCCGAACGGCACCGATATTTCCGTTATCATTCTCAATGACGGCGGCGACCATCACGATTGAAATCACCAGGTATTTGCGCGCACCGAGTTTCAAAAATGTCGATGTGGCCGGGTGAGCGGGTTTGGGGATACGGAAGCCCGTGACGATTTCATCACTGGCGCAGCGGGTTTTGCGATTGCCCATGATGAATTTGGCTAAAGGCATTGAATGTTCGCCACGGGTAGAGGCGAGGACAATGTCAGCGTTCAGCGACAATAATGGTGGGATACCATCTGCCGCTGGAGACGCGTTACATATATTGCCCGCTATGGTGCCGGCATTTTGGATCTGAACACCACCGATTTCACGTGCTGCGAGCTTTAGGCCATCGAAATAATCCGGGAGTTCGGTTTCGATGATGTCCGTCCAATGGGTGAGGGCGCCAATATGAAAATGGTCGTTATTCTCGGTAACACCGCGGAGGTCCGCTATACCGGTGATATCGAGAATGTCTTCGTCGAGCGGTTTGCCGACACGTGCCGGATAATAGTCCGTACCACCCGCCAAGACGAACAGACTGTTCTCGGAGAGGGCTTTTACCGCCTCATCAATGGATTTGGGCTGAAGATATAATGTCATGACGCAGTATAGTGTAGCCGAATGGACGCAAAGAAAACCCCGGATTGGCAATTCGTTACAGTGTCTCCGGCGGCGTATAGCGAACACCTGTTTGACAGGTCCAAAATGACTCACCAGACTTCAGTCTGAATTCAAGAAACAGGACAATTTAATGCCCGCTATCAAACAAGTTGATGTCATTCATGTTGCTCTTCCGACCCGGCGCGAGCACAAATGGACTGGCCTTACTGAGCCCATCGGCGGCTATATTTTGGTGCGTATGCACAGCGATGATGGCGTCGTTGGTTGGGGTGAGGCCCCGGCGCTTAAGGATTGGGGTGGTGATTACGGGCGCTACTTTGGCGAGTCACCTGGAACGACAAAATTTGTTGTTGAGAAATACCTGACACCAGCGGTCCTTGGCTGTGAGGTTGGCAATATCGCCGATTTGCATCAGCGAATGGATGCCATCGTCAAAGGCTATCCTTATGCAAAAGCCGCGATGGATATCGCTGCCTATGATTTGGCCGGTCGTACAGTTGGGGTTCCGGTCTGGCAGCTGCTTGGCGGCAAGGTACGGGATCGGGTACCAGTAACCCATTCTATCGGTTTGTTGGATATCGATCTGGCGGTTGAGGAATGCAAAAAGGTTGCTGACGAGGGTATCAAAACAATCAAGATTAAGGTTGGCGTCGACCCCGACAGGGATGTCGAAATTGTGAGCCGGGTCCGTGCCGCCGTCGGCGACGCGATGGATATTTGTGTCGATGCCAATTGCGGGTACGCAACCCCCCGCGATGCCGTGCGGATCATCCGCAAGATGGAGCAGTTTCGTCTAAAATATGCCGAGCAGCCGGTTGAAGGCATCGATCGTCTCGCGGAGGTAGCGCGTGTACTAGAGACGCCTGTTATGGCTGATGAGAGTGCCTGGTATGCACGGGATGTGCTGGAAATCTTTGAAAAGAAAGCTGCAGATATCGTCTCGATCTACACGACCAAACCCGGTGGGCTCTATGGCGCTATGGAAGTGGCCGCGGCGGCGCGCGCCGCTAAATTCCTGTGTAATGTGAACGGCTCGGTCGAGACCGGTGTTGGTAATCTGGCCAATATTCATCTCGCGGCAGCGGCTATTCCAGCGAGCCTTTCCTGTGTTGTGCCGGTATCCATGCCAGCGGAATCACAGAACGGGAATGTTGGCGGCATTTATTATATTGATGATTTGATCGCCGAACCTTTTGTGCTTGCGGATGGTTGCGTCGTTGTGCCGGATGGTCCCGGTTTCGGAATTGATGTCGACGAAGCAAAAATCGAAAAATATCTCGATACATCCCTGCAATAGCGGAGGGAAGGAAAGCTCATGAATATCGTTGGTCTACAATCCGTAATCTATGGTGCTGAAGATGTGGATGCGGCGACGCGGTTTCAGGAAGATTGGGGATTGGAGCTGGTTGATAAGGGCGCAAAAGGGTCTGACTTCAAACTCCCCGACGACACTTCTGTCCATATTCGCCAAATCGATGATGATAGTCTGCCTCTGGCTTCGGTCCCCGGTTCTACGGCGCGCGAAGTTATTTGGGGTGCTGCCGATAAAGAGACGCTGGACGCGATCGGCGCAGAACTTTCAAAGGACCGGGACGTAACTGTCGATTCAGAAGGTGGATTGCACAGCTATGACGATCTTGGCTACCGGATCGGTTTTCGTGTCACGACACGTGATATCAAGCCGTTGGATTTTCCAGATAGTAATACCGTTGGCAATGCCGCGCGGGTCGATCAGCGGGCCGATGTCTTTGCTCGTGGACCGGTGAAGCAGCAGCGTATGTTCCATGCAGTTTACTGGGCGCCAGGTGATTCCGCTGCGGCGGCAGGATTTTATCTCAATCGCCTAGGCTTCAAGCTGACAGAATCCTTGTTGGGAAAGAACTTCTTTATGCGATGCGGTGGCTCAAACGATCATCACAACCTGTTTTTTGAAAATGGCGGTCAAAATTTTGGGTTTCAGCATGTTGCCTACGAAGTCAGAGACAGCGATGAAGTTCTGAAATGTGGTACGCATATGGAAGAGCAGGGTTGGCAAACCCAGCTCGGTCCCGGACGGCACTATTTCGGTTCCGGCTGGTTCTGGTATTTCTGGAATCCTGCCGGTGGACTTATTGAAACCGGTTTCGATTCAGATTTTATCAGCGCCGACTGGGAACCTTTGCATCACGAAACCATTCCGCCCGAAGCCGCTCGTCCCTGGATGGTCAGGCGGGAAGAAATAGGCAAACCGGTGGCCGAGGGCGACTGGCCTCAGCTGGTTGATGGAAATGTCCTTCCGGCGGGCAGCTAAAAAGGAATGCCAGAATGAAACCGCTTACTCTTGGTGACGTTACAGTCACCAGTGTTGTTGAACGCGATGGCCCATGGCGTCCACCTGAAATCATGTATCCTACGTGTGATAAGGAAACCGCGCTGGCTCATCTGAAAAAGATGGCGCCGTATGTCTATGATGCTGCCCAGAATATGCTGGTCATCACCTATCAGACCTATATCGTTCGAACTCCACACCATACGATCCTGATCGATACCTGTCTCGGCGAGGATAAAGGCTACGGTCCGCCGCATGATTTTCTCAAACAGCCCTGGCTTGACGGCATGGCAGCTCACGGGCTGAGTTTCGAAGATATCGATTATGTCTTCTGTACCCATCTTCACATCGATCATTGTGGCTGGAATACGCGTCTGATTGATGGCCGCTGGGTGCCAACCTTTCCCAACGCAAAATATATTTTCAGTCGCAGGGAATATGAGACCTGGGAAGAGGAAACCAAAAAGGGCGCGCAGCCGCCGGGCAATGTCTGGTCGCAGAACTGTCAGCCAATTGTTGAGGCCCGGCAGGCGATGCTGGTCGATGATGATTTCATGCTGGATGACACGATCTGGCTGACACCGACACCGGGGCATTCTCCGGGTCATGTCTGCGTCAATCTTAAATCCGGCGGCAAACGGGGGTTGTTTTCAGGCGATATGATGCATCACGCACTGCAATGTATTGAACCGGACTGGTCGTCCTGTTTTTGCTGGGATGCAGAACAGTCTGCGCGCACCCGCCGCAAGGTTCTGGACTCTGTTGCTGACACCGACACGTTAGTTTTACCGGCCCATTTTCCTGGGCCGACAGCCGGTCACGTCGTTAGCGATGGCGATAGCTGGAGATTCAAGTTTTTGGGTGACTAAAATTCCTCTGTCAGGTTTGACGGAATCGGTACGGCGCTTTAATCGATTATGTGTTTTGGTGTTTTTAGTTTAGTTGGAGATTACTAACGGAAATGACGAAGCTTTATACGGCTCTAACCGTTGCCGGATTGTTGTTCGCAACTGCATGTTCGCCTGCGGTCGGCAGCAAAGAATGGTGCGAGGAACTCAAGAACAAGGACAAAGGGCAATGGACCGCGCAGGAAGCTAAAGACTTCGCGAAACATTGCATTTTGCCGAAATAGTTGCGGTAAAATTCGCCGTCGGGGCTGAGTGGTTAAATCGCGTTGTAGGCACCATCCACGAAGCAATCATTGCCAGACATAAAGCTCGACTCGTCGCTGGCCAGGAACACCGCTGTTTTGGCAATCTCTTCAGGCTGGCCGAGGCGCGCAGCCGGTAAATGTGGCCGATGGCGATTGATGACATCATCCATGTTTTTGTTCGCGACGAGTAAGCGAGGCGTTTCAATTGGCCCCGGCAGGATCGAGTTGGCACGGATATTATCCTCCGCGTAATCAACAGCCACTGATTTGGACAGCATTCTGACAGCCCCTTTGGATGAGCAGTAGGCAGGTCGTTTCTTCGCAGCCCGCGCGCCATAGATCGATGAAATATTGATGAACGATCCGCTGCCCGCTTCCTTCATATGTGGAATCGCATATTTGGTGACGATAAACATGCCGGTAATATTGACGTCGAAGGTTTTGCGCCAAAGATCAACATCGAGCTCGTGCAAGGGCAGCAACGGATCCGTATAGGCTGCAGCATTGAACACAACGTTGAGTCTGCCAAAGGCGGACACAGTTTCGTCAATGGCTGCTTTAACGGCTTCTTCATCCGTAACATCGCAAACAATGGCGATTGCTTTGCCGCCGGCCGCTTCAATATCGGATGCGGTTTTCTTGACGTTTTCCTCAATAATATCGACACAGGCGACGGCTGCCCCTTCGCTTGCAAACAGTCGTGCCGTCGCACCAGCAATCGCTCCACCGGCAGCGGTAACAAACGCTACTTTTCCTTCAAGACGTCCCATTTGATTTCTCCTGATCAGAATGCAGTATAGGCGCCGTCGACAATCATATCCGCCCCTGACGTAAAGTTGGCGTCATCGCTTGCCAGGAACAACGCGGTCTGCGCGATCTCTTCTGGTTTGCCTAGGCGTTTTTGATGTAAGCGCGGACCATGGCGTTCGATCACCGCCTCGATGGACGGGTTGCGAGCCAGGAGGCGCGGGGTCTCAATCGGGCCCGGCATGATTGAATTGGCACGGATATTATCTACGGCGTAATCAACCGCAATGGATTTCGACAGCATCCGAACGCCACCCTTGGCAGCGCAATAGGCCGGACGTTCCTTGGCCCCAACGACGCCATAAATCGATGAGACATTGATGATCGATCCGCCTCCAGCCGCTTGCATCTGGGGAATGACATGGCGGGCAACGATGAACATACCGGTGAGGTTCACATCAATGACCGATTTCCACATGTCGAGTGGCATTTCCGCGAGCCGGTGGCGTTTTTCTGAGTAAGCGGCTGCGTTAAAGCAGACATCTAGTTTGCCAAACTCGGTAACAGTTTTATCGACGGTGGCCTTTACGGCATCATCGTCGGTGACATCGCAGGTGATCGCGATGGCCTTGCCGCCAGCTTCATTGATATCTGTGGCGGTTTGGTTGACGTTTTCTTCAACGATATCGACGCAACAAACGGCAGCGCCTTCCGCACCAAACAGTCTTGCGGTTGCCCCAGCGATGGCACCCCCTGACGCCGTGATAAAGGCTACCTTTCCCTCAAGTCGTCCCATTTTACTCTCCCTATTTCTTGTTTGGTTTGGCCTATTAGACCGCTGTGAAACCGCCATCAACGAAGACGTCGGAGCCGGTCATGAAACTTGACTGGTCGCTGGCCAAAAAGGCTGCCGCGTTGGCAATGTCTTCCGGTTGTCCAAGACGTCCAATGGGATGCAGCGGTACCATTTTGGCGCGGACCTGTTCTATAGTCGGGGTGCGAGCGAGTAGTCGGTTGGTCTCGATAGCCCCCGGTAGAATGCTGTTGGCGCGGATATTGTCTGGGGCAAAATCCAGCGCGATAGAACGTGTCAACTGACGGACGGCACCCTTGGTAGCCATATAGGCGGGCCGTTGCGGCCAGGCGATATGGCCGAAAGTCGATGATATATTGATAAACTGTCCGCCACCTGCTGCTTGCATATGAGGGATGGCATGTTTCGACACCAGGAACATGCCGGTGAGGTTGACGTCCATAACTTCTTGCCATGTTTCGAGTGGCATATTGGCGACCGTATGAAGTGGTTCTGAGGCTGCTGCGGCATTTACGACGACCTCAAGTTTGCCAAATTCCTCGGCCGTTTGATCGACGGTTGTCTTTACCGCCGCTTCATCGGCGACGTTGCAAATCCTGGCAATTGCTTTGCCACCTGCCTCTTCGATATCGGCCACTGTCCTGGCGACGGTTTCTTCATTGACGTCGACGCAGCAAACGGCAGCGCCTTCGGCAGCAAATTTCCGTGCTATTGCACCAGCTATGCCACCACCGGCGGCGGTTACGAGCGCGGCCTTTCCGTCAAGCATTCCCATTTTGATCTCCCTGTTTGGGGTCTGTTGCCCTTATCTTTTTATCCTCTAAATTCTATGGCTTCGCCATCCGGTCCGGCAAATACGGTGCGCCGCCAACCAGCTTCACGTTCTTCGCGGGCACCGGTGTCATGTGGTTCGGTGAGAACCGGGATGTTGGCATTTTTCAATCTGGTTACATCGGCGTCAAAATCATCTGACTCGAAACAAAAATGAAAGCCGTTCATCTTCCCGTTACCGCAATGTACCAGTTCGAGAATTGTGTCTCCTGAGCGCAGATAGGCGATGCGCATTCCATCCGCCACGACCTGCTCATTATAAAGTTCGCAGCCAAAATGCTCTTCGTAAAAGGCTACGGAGCGATCAATGTCGGTAACATCAAGAGCGACGTGGTCTATTCTTTTGAACATTGAATATCTCCTTTGAATTAGCGGATTAAGCGCCGTAGCATTTACCGCAGTTGGTTGAGAGTCAAACCACGACTGAGAAGATGGTGTGACATTCGAAGAATCATACATGACGCTCTAAGGTAGGAGGATTACAATGGTTTTGTCGGAAACCGTTGTCCTCGGCTGGCTTTGGAGAAAAGCAGGCTTATTTGCCGAAATGGAGAAGGTAAAAAATGAAAAAGGGAATTTTAGTTGGGATTGTCGTGATCCTGCTCGCTGTGGTTGGCGGTGGCGTTTATGTGTTTTTGAACGCAGGCGATTTGATCAAACAGGTTGTCGAAGAGGTTGGCTCTAAAGCGACAAAAACCAAAGTTACGTTGAATAAGGTTGATCTTTCAATCCAGACAGGCGAAGCGGCGCTCAAAGGGTTCCGTATGGGTAACCCTGCCGGGTTCAAGACTGATAAAGCCATGAGCTTTGGTGCTGTTAGCGTGAAAATTGATACAGATTCTGTCACGAGAGATGTGATCGTCATCAAAGAAGTCGTTATTTCGGCGGCTGACATCACGTATGAATATGCTGATGGCAAAGCCAATTTCGACGTCATTCAGAAAAATGTCGAGGCGTTCGCCAAAGAAATGGGTGCTGGTGGCAAGAAAGATGCGAAGTATGATAAAGGCGGCAAGAAACTAATCATCAATAACCTTTATATTCGTGATGGTAAGGTGGTGATTAGTGCCGGGCTGTTAGCGGGCAAGAAAATCACAGTACCGTTGCCGACCATTCATCTGAAAGACATTGGCAAGAAGGAAAAAGGCGCGACAGCCGGTGAAGTCGCGAGCCAGGTTATGGATTCGATCAGCAGCAAGATTGCCGGTGTTGGTAAGACGGGTATGGATACCGCTGTGAAGGCTCTTAAGGGTGCCGCTGAGGGCGCTAAAAAGTTGCTCGAAGGTGGTGCGGACGGTGCTGGTGAGGTGTTGGAAGGCACCACCAAGTCGATAAAGGGCTTGTTTGGGAAGTAGAAGCTTGATGGAATAAGGCGTTTACGAACAGGTAACCGCATTAATTCTAAAATAATGGCCGGGAAGCCCGGTTGAGGAGGTCTTCATGGCACCAGACGGAATGCAATCGCTTAACATTCCTTCGCTTCGCGGCAAGGTCAGTGAAGAAGAGTGGCAAGCCCGGGTCGATCTGGCCTGCGCCTATCGGCTGGTCGCGCATTATGGCTGGACCCACGTAACCGCCAATCACATTTCGCTGCGTGTTCCGGGCGAAGAAGAGCATTTTCTTCTTAATCCTTACGGCTTGTTGTTTGACGAAGTTACGGCGTCGAGCCTGGTAAAAATTGATCTCGATGGAAATAAAGTCATGGAGAGTGATTTCGGGATCAATCAGGCAGGATATGTCATTCACAGTGCTATCCATGGCGCTCGTAAAGACATCACCTGTGCGATCCATACCCATACAGAGGCCGGTATGGCCGTATCGTCACAGAAGAATGGCCTGTTGCCGCTCAATATGAGTGCGATCCGCTTTTATGAAAGGATCGCCTATCATGATTATGAAGGCGTGACGGTGGATGTTGAAGAACGCGAGAACATCGTCAAACACCTAGGTAATCATTATGCGATGATCCTGCGGAATCATGGATTGCTGACGCTTGGTCGCAATCTCGGTGAAGCCTTTTATCTGATGTATAACCTTGAAAAGGCCTGTCGCGCTCAAGTCGCGGCAATGGCTGGGGGTGCCGAGCTCGAGATACCGCCAGAGCATGTCCTGCAAAAATCGGCTGAACAAAGCTGGCGGCCAAATAACAATTCGCCCGAGCAACACCCCGCCTGGCCAGCGATGAGGCGTAAGATGGACAGGGTAGACCCGTCTTATCGGGATTGAGTTGAATTGCCGTATTAGCTTCTTCCGCCCGCTTCGATTTTTTCCTCTGTAATCGACATGAACTTTTCACGCGTGTCGAGCATTGCTTCAATGCAGACCGGATCCATGCTCATTTGTGGCATTGGGTCAGCGCCCCAGTAACCGTACTTGTCTTCGCCGCGAAGTAGCATGGCAGTTGCTCCCTCAAAGCGCGTTTCGCGGACATGTGGCGCTACATAATGAATAGAAAACCCAATCCGGGGATGATTTGCATTATTGGGACCCGAGCTGTGGACCACGCTTTCATGATGGAAAACGACCTGTCCCGCCTTTAACTCGGCATAAACAGCTTCGTCCTCCGGCACGCCGATAACATTTTGTCCGAGCGTCGCAAGATTATCGGGGTGGGGGCTGATTTCATGAGTCGATTTCTGTTTGTGAGATCCCGGGATGTAACGCAGACACCCGGATTCAATCGTGGAGTCATTGAAGCCAAGCCAGGCTGTGACCGTTTCAGCGGGCTCAAATCCATAGACAAAACTATCTGTGTGCCAAGAAATAAATCGGGGGTCGTTGGCCTTCTTGGTAAAAAATGATGCGCCCCAGCAAAGAATATTGGGGCCGATTAAATCTTCGAGCGCATCCAGCAATTTTTCATTGCTCACCACATCGCACAGCCACGGGAATGGTAAATGCGCTTTAATTCGAAATCGATTCTGTGGCTCTTCGCCGAGCTCTTTTTCTAGCGCGTTAAATTTTTGCCAAAGTCCTCCGGCTTCCTCTGGAGAGTAAACCTCATAGGGGAACAGGAAGCCATCATCCTTGAATTGCTGCACTTGCTGGTCGGTTAACGACTTGCGCATATTCTTCTCTCTCGCTTTTTTCGTCAGTATTCTCGTAAAACATTCCGTGCGATGACCATTTTCATGACTTCCGTTGGGCCCTCTGTAATCCGAAAACTACGGGATTGGCGCCAGAACTGCTCAATCGGTAAATCTGTGGTCAGGCCAATGCCACCATGTATCTGGAGACACCGATCTGCGGCGCGGAAGCCGAGCTCATCCGCATACATTTTTTGGATAAAGCCATCAGTTCGGTCGATATCGCCCTCCGTTGCTCTGGTGGCAACGTTATAGACCATTAGCCGGGCTGCCTGCAGTTCGATATAGGTGTCGGAGATCATCCACTGTACGGACTGCCGGTTTGCCAACGGTTCGCCAAACGTTTCACGCTGTTTGGCATACTCACACATCATTTCAAGGCATCGTTGTGCAGTGCCAACACCGCGTGACCCGTGCTTTAACCGACCGTTTGCAAGAAACCGCTGGCCTAGCGCGAAGCCCTGACCTTCCTCGCCAATGCGTTTTTCGACTGGCACACGAACATTGTCGAAATGTATCTCGCAGGGACAATCCCCCATCATCGTCTCGAATTTTGTGGTGATGTTGACACCTGGCGAATCCATGTCGACCAGGAACATCGATATACCACCCCGAGAGCCTTTTTCACGGTCTGTTGCTGCTAACAATTGGCAAAAATCGGCCTCTTCAGCACCAGTTATCCAGCGCTTGGTACCGTTAATGACGTATTCGTCGCCTTCGAGAACGGCGGACGTGCGCATTCCACCGGGGTCACTGCCAGCATCGGGCTCAGTTTGCGCGAAGCAGGCTTCCTTCTCGCCATTAAGAACGGGGTATAGATACAGCTCCTTCATCTCGTCGCTGAGCTCATAAAGTGGAGCCCGGACTTGCGGTCCCATAACACCGCCGAGGCCGCGGGTCGGGACGGCAATGGTCCGACCTAGCTGTTCCCATACGATGCAGAGCGACACCAGATCTGCGCCAACGCCACCATACTCTTCAGGGACCTCCATCTTCCAGAGGCCAAGCTCTTTTGAGCGGGCATGATATTTTTCACGCCATTCAGGCTTTAGCTGTCCGTCTTCACCACAGGTTTCCATCTCGTAAGGGATCATCTCCTCGTCGACAAACCGTTTCATCGTATCGCGGAAAAGTTGGTGCTCTTCGGAAAGAGGATATTCCATCCCATTGTCTCCCTGGCTGTATGTTTTCTTGTGGACTTATGATCGGAGTGAGATCGGCTATTGTCAATGCGAGGAGCGCAGATTGACCCTCTGGCGAGACAGGTCTAGAAAAGATGAAAACCCCATAAAGGGGAATACGAATACAGGGAGATGCAATATGGCCGATGAATTTCGCGCCTTGGTTCTCAATGAGGCGGATAAAGGTGTTGCGGCATCAATTCAACAGCTTACCGATGATCAACTTCAGGACGGCGATGTTACCGTTGCGATCTCTCATTCGACCCTAAACTATAAGGATGGCATGGTCCTCAAGGGGATTGGCCGACTGGTGCGGAACTACCCTCATGTTCCTGGTATCGATTTTGCGGGGACCGTCGAAGCCTCAGAGTCAGGCACCTACAAGGCAGGCGACAAGGTTATCCTAACGGGGTGGCGCGTCGGTGAAGCACACTGGGGCGGTTATGCGCAAAAAGCCCGAGTGAAGTCTGATTGGCTTGTGCCCTTGCCTGAAGGAATGTCCGAGAAACGCTCAATGGCCATCGGAACGGCTGGGTTTACCGCCATGCTGGCTGTAATGGAACTTGAAGCGCATGGAATTACACCTGATAGCGGTCCGGTTCTTGTAACCGGAGGCAACGGCGGTGTCGGCGGTGTCGCTATAGGTATTCTGGCAGGTTGCGGCTATGAGGTTCACGCCTCGACCGGGCGGCCGCAATTGGCAGATCATTTGAAGTCAATTGGGGCAAACGAAATTATCCCGCGCGAAGAGCTCGACGTTGTCCCGGAAAGGCCGCTCGCCTCCGAGCGTTGGGCGGGCGTTGTTGATGCTGTCGGCGGCAATACGCTGGCGTCAATTTTACCTCAAATGAAATATCGTGGTGCTGTTGCAGCGTGCGGCCTCGCCGGTGGTGCGGAACTCAACTCCACGGTCATTCCATTCTTGTTACGAGGCGTAAAGCTCCTTGGAATTGATTCTGTGATGTGTCCGTTCGAACAAAGAAAGGCAGCGTGGGACAGACTTGCGAAAGACCTGTCTATGGACTCGCTTGATGCGATTACCGAGGTCGCTGCTTTGGGCGATCTGCCTGATCTCGCGGGAAAAATCCTGAAGGGTGAGACGCAGGGCCGCGTCGTGGTTGATGTAAACGCGTAACACTGAAAAAGAATAACGATCTTAAAGCAAAATAGGGGAACAGGGATGGATTTCGATCTTCCGGAAGAATTAAAAATGCTGAAGGATAACCTTCGGCGCTTTGTGGATACCGAGCTTATTCCGATTGAGCGTGAAACCAATGACGGCACAGAATTTCTGCCGGGCGTTCAGGAAAAGCTGGAAGAAAAGGCGAGGGATCTTGGGCTTTGGTTGTTTGACGTTCCGGAGGAATTTGGTGGGCTCGGTCTCGGTCATTTGTCGAAAACGGTCATGTGGGAGGAAATGGCGCGAACCATTGCTGTGCCCGCCCGGAATGCGTCCATTTTCGGCCCTCGGGTTAGTCCTATTCTGTATTCGCTCAATGAAGAACAAAAAGAGCGATTTCTTTATCCGGTGGTCAAAGGTGAAAAGACTAGCTGCTTTTGTCAAACAGAACCTGAAGCTGGCGGCGACCCGGGTGGTATCAGAACGACGGCAGTTCGAGATGGCGATGATTATATTATCAATGGTCATAAGCGTTTTATTACGGGCGCTGGAAATGCAGATTTTGCGCAGGTCGTAACTGCTACAGACCGGGAAAAAGGATCACGTGGCGGGCTGACCGTATTTCTCGTCGATATGGACACACCCGGTATCACCAAGTTGCGGCAGCAGGATATGATGATTGCTGATCGGCCATGGGAAATTTTATTTGAGAATGTTCGGGTCCCGGCCTCTCAGCGTGTTGGTGAGGAGGGGGACGGCATGCGTGCCGCGCAGAGCTGGTTGACCGAAGGTCGTTTGCGGCATGGCGCGCGTGGTGTCGGCGTTATCACACGTTGTCTGGAACTAGCGGCTACCTATGCCAATCAGCGATCAACTTTTGGCGCGAAATTGGCGTCCCGGCAAACTGTTCAGAATATGCTGGTTGATATGTTCCAGAATCGGCATCAGCTGCAGCTCATGGTCTACAATGCATCCTGGCGTGCTGATCAGGGCGAAGATGTCCGCAAAGAATCCTATATGTGTAAGTATTTTGGTGACGAAATGTCGTTCCAGGCTGCGGATCGCTGCATGCAGATTCATGGCGGGATGGGGCTCACCAAGGACCTACCAATTGAGCAGTTTTTCCGGGATCAGCGCAGCATGGTTATTACTGAAGGGCCAACAGAAATTCTCAAAATGGCCTTGGCGCGGCAGATTTTGCGCGATTACGGCGAGTGAGCGGTTTTGATGGCTAGTGAAACAGAGAAGCCGGTACTTCCACCTGCACGTCCGACGCTGAAAGAGTTTGCGGCTTTCGCTGATAATATTGGTATCCGCCTTGTCGAGTGGGAGCTCGACCGCTGTGTTATCGAGTTCGATGTTGAAGAACATACTCTTAATGGCACGGGTGTTTTGCATGGTGGTTGCATGTCGACCGTTATCGATACGGCTCTGGCCCATGCTGCCATTTACTGTACGGTTCCGGGAAACTATCGCTCTGGGGCAACGGTGACATTGACCGTCAATTTCATCCTGCCGGTTAAGCATGGTAGCCGGGTAAAAATCGAATCAAAGAAGACAGGCGGTGGGCGAACCATGTTTATGTCAGTAGCCGAGGCGAAAGATGAATCCGGTCGTATCGTAGCTACGGGGCAGGGTATTGGTCGCTATCGAGATGGATGCCATACGCCTGAGGGCTTGCCGAGGCCGGACGGCGTACCGGACGGTAAATCTCCCGGTCGGTTTTCCTAAGGATAATCATTTCGTGTTTGGCGGATAACTTTAGCGAGATTACACAATGTTTCGTAATGTAGACCCTCTGTTAAAACCTAAATCAATCGCGATCGTCGGTGCGAGTGAAACCGGCGGTGATGGTTGGTCGCGTGTCCTGTTCAATAATCTCAAGGAAGCAGATTTCCCAGTTCCGACCTATCTCATCAACCCGCGTCGCGAAGAATTGTGGGGTGAAAAAGTTTATCCCAATTTTGCCTCTCTCCCCGAAGCCGTTGATCATGCATTGATTATCGTGCCGGCCCGTTTCGTGAACGATATGATCCGCGAGGGTGTTGATAACGGCTTGAAGGCCGCAACAATTTTCTCAGCGAGCTTTGGCGAGGGTCGTAAGAAAATAGGTCTGGAGCGTGGTGAAGAACTCAAGGCGATAATCGCGGAGTCTGGCATTTCCGTGTGCGGCCCTAACTGCATGGGACTGTTCTGCCTGCCGCAGGATATCCAGCTCTATCCGACGACCCGATTGCGGAACCTGCCGAAAGGCGAAATTGGCGGTATATTCCATTCCGGCGGTACGCTGGGCTATTGGTTTGCGCAAGCAGCGCAACGCGGACTTGGCTTCTCTTATGCCATGTCTTGTGGCAATGAATTTGGTCTAGATAGCGCGGATTATCTCAATTTTTTGGTCGATGACGCAGACACCGAGATTATTGTCGGTATGATCGAAAGTGTTCGCCGACCCAAGGAATTTATGGAAGCTGCACGCCGGGCCTTTGAAGCGAAAAAACCTGTAATCCTGATGAAACTTGGTAGCAGCGAGCTCGGAAAGGAACAGGCGAAAACCCATACTGGTGCCGTGGCCGTCGACGATGATGTCTTCAATGCCATGTGCCACCGTTATGGCATCACACGGTGTAAATCTATCGATGAGATGGTGGATTTTGCTTTGGCGTTTCGTCAGAAGCGTCTGCCACGCGGCAACAAACTGGCGGTCGTTACCACAAGTGGTGGTGCCGTTGGCTTGACCCTCGAAGCGATTGGCGACGAAGGTGGTCAGCTGGCCACGCTGTCTTCAGAAACCTTTAAGAAAATGGATGAGTTTGTTCCGGAGGGTGTCGATGTTCACAACCCGATGGATGCGGGATCTACGCTGGCTGGCAAGGTTCCAGATTTCTGCGAGCTCTGCGAGATGTTCGCAGCGGATGACGATGTTGATATTATCGCAGTTCAGGGCCGCGTGCCGCTTGCCGATGACCCGGTTAAAACCCCTGAAAGCTATATCAAACTAAAGAACTCCACCGATAAACCGATCTTTGCTTTTACGCGGATGGCGCAGAATTGCGATGCCGCTTTAAGGGAATTTCAGGACGGCGCGGGTATGCCGTTTTTGTTTAGTGTGCCGACTATGGTTCGGTCGATGCAGGCTTTGGTTCATTACGGCGAAGCTAGACGGCGCGGGCTTCCAGAATTACCCGCCGCCTCAGGAGACGCTGCCAATGTCTCCGAAGAGAGGCTTGCTGATGTGTTGTCAAAATGCGGTCTAACCGCACCGCAGCAGTTAGTAGCATCTGATCCTGATAGGGCTGCCACAGCAGCATCTAAAATTGGATTTCCGGTGGTGCTAAAAATCGTTTCCGATGAGATCAGTCACAAAACGGAAGCAGGTGGCGTTATTCTTGATTTGCAGGACGCCGATGCGGTCAGGGAGGCCGCTATCGACCTGCAAAATAAAATTGGGGCCGATAAGATTAGCGGATTCTTGGTCCAGGAAATGGTCGATGGGTTGGAAATGCTGGTTGGTGTTCGTGAAGATCCGGATTTCGGACCGCTTGTTGTCGTCGGGCTTGGCGGAATCTTTGTCGAATTGATGAAAGATGTTTCCCTCCGCCTGGCACCGGTAAATGAGGCTGATGCAAAAGAGATGTTATCGGAACTGCGTGGCGCTAAAGCGCTTGACGGTTTCCGCGGTCAGGCACCCCGTGATGTCGGCGCCTTGGTGAAGTCTATCGTGGCGTTATCAGACTTTTTTGTAGATCACCGGACCTGGTTATCAGAGATCGAGGTCAATCCGGTGATTGTCCTCGAAGAAGGAAAAGGGGTGCGGGCAGTTGACGTGCGGCCCGTTCGGAGAGATTAAAAGAGCAAGTGTTTTTGTAAAGCAGCGGCGCGTCATTTTCTGTGGCGCGTTAAATCAGGTTTTTTAATGGGAGGAAGTCGATGCTTAAGAAGAAATTTACCTGCGTAAAAGTGGATCAGCAAAAGGACGGGATCACCTGGGTGACCTTTAACCGTCCTGAAAAACGCAATGCCATGAGCCCAACATTTCATGCAGAAATGATGGAAATCATGACGGCACTGGAAACGGATCCGGACACCAAGCTCGTCATTCTGACTGGTGAAGGTACCGCCTATAGTGCCGGTCAGGACCTTAAAGAATATTTCCGTGAAACGGATGGTAATCCGGCAGCGAAAGCGGCCGCGAGTGCCAATAGCCGCTGGCGGAACGAAAAGCTGTGGATGTACAACAAGCCAACCATTTCGATGGTTAATGGTTTCTGCGTCGGTGGTGCTTTTACCCATTGCCTGTGCGCTGACTTCTCTGTTGCGGCGAACGAGGCAATATTCAGCTTGTCAGAGGTGAACTGGGGCATTTTGCCTGGTGGCATGGTTTCCAAATTGGTGAGTGATACTTTCCGGCCTCGCGATGCGATGTTCTACGCCTGTACTGGACGGACCTTTACGGGCAAGGAAGCAGCCGCCATGGGAATGGTTAATCTCTCTGTGCCCAAGAAAAATCTGCGCAAAGAAACCCTCAAGCTTGCCAAAGAGCTGCTTGAAAAGAACCCGAACGTGTTACGTGGTACGAAGCACGCTATTCGCGCGACTCAGGATATGTCCTGGCGCGCTGCGGCTGATTATCTGAATGCCAAGGGCGCGGAGATTAAACAGCGGGATCAGGCTCGCGGCCATGACGCCTATGCGGAAGGTATTCGTCAGTTCATTGACGAAAAAGCCTATCGCCCAGTGTTCTCACCTTATGTTGGTGCTGCAGATGGTAAGACTACTGAAAAAGGTGGTAAACGCCGCCCTTCTGCAGCCCGCAAATCGGCTCCTAAAAAGAAGGCAGCCGCTAAAAAGAAGAAATAATATTGTTCTCAATGCTCGGCTTGCCGGGTGAAGACAAGAACGGCGCGGATATTCTCCGCGCCGTTATCTTTTTGGGCACTCTATATTTTTAACAGTCACTATGGTGACATCTTTTCCAGAGAAAATATGGGAGGCAGGACATGTATCAAGTTGGTGAGCCGGTTGAGGGTGTCAGAAAAATTCGGGATGCGATTGATTACCCAATCATCGACGCGGATGCTCATGTCATTGAGGCGCGCTTTGCATTGCATGATTTTGTAAAGCAGATCGCGGGCGCAGATGTTTTAAGGGCATTTGAAGCCCGTCAGGAACGCCGTAATAAAACGGCGCAACGCAATGGCTTTTGGGCGTCGCCGTCAGGTGAAATGACGATAGATCGTGCAACGGTGATGCTTCCCGGCCTTTATTATGAACGGCTTGCAGAGGCGGGGATTGATTTTGCTCTGATCTATACCAGTGAGGGGTTAAGCGCGCAGCAAATCAGAGAGCCTGAGCTCCGCCAGACGCTTCATCGGGCATTGAATATGCTGTATGCGGATATGTTTGGCCCTTATGCGGATCGTATGACGGCATCGGCATTGATCCCGATGCATTCACTGGAGGAAGCTCTTACCGAACTGGAATTTGTCGTCGGTGAACTGGGGTTGAAAACTGTATCCATCCCGGGGGAACGACGTGGTCCGGTTCCAGAAGTAGCTGCTGCGGCGCCTGAATTGGCCGATAAAACGATGAAAATCCATTCATTCACCGTCGATAGTGAAATAGATTATGATCCGTTCTGGCGGCGTTGTGTCGAGCTTGGTGTCGCTATAACCGGTCACGGCGGTTCCCAAAGCACGGCGCGTCGTATGTCACCGGACAATTTTGTTTATAACCGGCTTGGCAGTTTTGGTGTTGGTAACGAGCATCTCTGCCGGTCGATGTTCATGGGTGGGGTGACGCGACGATTCCCGACCCTGAATTTCGGGTTTCTCGA
>CALIBP010000084.1 GCA_938048165.1 uncultured Alphaproteobacteria bacterium
GTCAATTACTGATGCCGGTTTCACCGTCGATAGTAAGCAGGTGCAGATGGCACGTCCTATCAAAACGGTGGGCATGCACGAAGTCATTGTCAGATTGCATCCCGAAGTAAGTGTTTCCGTAACCGCAAACGTCGCGCGTTCCGAAGAGTAAGCAATCGCTCAGGCAGAAGGTCGTACCCTGGATCCTGACGAGCAGGTCGAAGCCACTCAGCAGGAGAGCTTAGTGGCCGTTAACGATACGGCAGCGGACGAAAATGTTTCTGAAGAAGAAGCAACTGAGACGGCGGCAGAGACAGAAGAAAAACCCGCCGAATAACGGCGGGCGTTTCTACCCAATCCTTTAGTTTTAAAATCGGACATTTAGCTAAAGCTCTGCTTTAATAGTGGTGTCATGGCTATACGACGCAGCATTAAGGAAATGTGGCTCGGTGCCACACTTTCAACAATTCTTCACGTGGGTCCTATAATTTTACTATTGGTCGGGCTGCCTGTTCTGACGCTCGCCTTCAGCTCGGACAAGAAAGAACCTGAAACCGTCGACACCAACTCCTAAGCAGGCGCCCGCAAAGCCAAAGCCGCAGCAAAAATAAAATCAGAAAAAATTGAGGTTACCCGCGACACAGCGGAAGGCCAATCAATAGAAGAAAAGCCTTTGGAAGACCCCGGCCAAAGCGTCCCCAGTATCGACATTCAAATTATTCCGGAAATCAATGTTCCTTCGACCGTCCAGAAAATTATCGAGAAACAAACCGCAGCGATAAATAAAAGCAAACAGGTTCAGCCAGACAAAACCAGATCAACGCTCACCCCAAAGACGGCGAAGAAACAAAAGCCAACGCCAAAAACAGAAGACACCTCAATTGACCGAACGCTTCCAGAGAAGAAGCCAGCTGAAATAGCCGAAACCAAGCCCCCTACACCAGCAAAAGAGGCTAACAGAAAGAGTGATATCTTACCTAAGACCCAGGCGGAAAAACCTAATCCGTCAGAAGTGGCGCCAGTCGTCACAAAACCACCGCAACCGCCAAAAATCGACACCCCACAATCGAAACCTGTAGAGCTCGCGCAGGCGCCCAAACCACCCGCAAAAAAAAAGAACCTCAACAGGAAAACGCTATTGAGGAATTAAGCACAAAACGGGGCGGTGGCGGCGCAGATGTGACCGATAACGCCGGAAACGGTGCGGCAGGGACGGAGAATCGGTGAGTGGCGAAGGCAAAAAGTTTGGAACGCTGTTAAATCCCAGTCGGCCAATTCGGTCGACGAAGGCCCTGCTCCAGGTTATCGAAGAAACAAATCCGCAACTTCTTTCTGAATTAAGTACCTCGCCTGCTGGCAACCAGACGCCGGAAAGAATCAAACGTCAAAAACTAAATTATAAACGTATCGAGGCAGCGGCCAAAAGTGGACATGCAAATGCGCAGTACAATCTGGCCAAGCTGCTCTTGCGCGGACAGGGCGTAAAAGCAAATCCCGAGGCAGCACGTGAATGGATTCAAAAAGCCGCAGATCGCGGCTATGCCAAAGCACAACTATTGCTCGGATACCTCGCGCTTAAACCAGGCAGAAACCGCGACCTCGCTCAAGCCGACGCCATGTTTTGGGCTGCCGCCCAACAGGGCAGCAAGTTTGCCGCTGCGGCCCGGAAACCTCTTCAAAGAGTTATGCGTGCCGCTGAAATTTTAAAATCCACACGGCTGAGAAAGCAGCTTCAGGGGTTGTTCGCATTGCTCCCCATTTCTTTCGGTGGGGGCAGCGAAGGCGACGCGAAGACCAAATCTAACGATAAATTACGCAGTTCAGCGGCACGAGGGGAAGTCAAAGACTTACTGGATGCATTACTCCAGGGGGCTGACGTCGATGGTCAGGATATCGATGGCAAGACCGCCATGATCAATGCCGCCTGGCGGGGGCGCAGGGAAATTATTGAAATTTTACTCGATCATGGCATTGATATTGAAATAGCGGACAACCTTAAGAGGACACCACTTATGTGGGGGGGCGATCAACGGCTAGTCGTCTGTTGTAACAACATTGATCAATGCCGGGGCAGAACTGGACATTCCCGACGATGAGAATGTAACTGCATTAATACGGGCGGCCTGGAACGGCCATTTGAGCATTGTAAATCAGCTCCTCGCAGCTGGGGCTGATCCAAATCGACGTGACAACAATGGTGTTTCCGCAATCGAACATGCCAAACGAGAAGGACACAATGCCATCGCTGAAAGTCTTAAGATTGCTATCAAATAACTGCTAAGACCATACCTCACCCAGAATTGTTTATAGCAGTCGCCTGTACATAAAGGCGAATTCCTGCAAAATTCCATCTTGTCATGACCTTCAAACGAATTGCCTTTATCAGCTCTAGCACACCAGCCGCACGAAACGCTTGTCAGCGTCTTCGCAAGCGCCACGGAAATGTTCCTCTCACAAAGGCTGACGTCGCCGTTGTCCTTGGTGGTGACGGAACGATGTTGCAAACGTTACACCAGAGTTTTGACCTAAACATTCCAATTTATGGCATGAACAGGGGCACGGTCGGCTTTCTTATGAATGAATTCAAAGAAGCCAATCTCCTCAAACGCCTGGCAAGTGCGAGGACAATTGAGCTTCACCCGCTCCTCATGAAGGTGCAGACGGTATCAGGTGCAAAAAAGGACGCCTACTGTATTAACGAGGTCGCCGTTTTGCGCCAAACGCGCCAAGCGGCAAATCTACGTGTCAGTATTGACGGTAAAGTGCGCATGAAAGAACTGATCTGCGATGGCGCCGTTGTCGCTACGCCTGCGGGGAGTACTGCTTATAATTTGTCGGCGCATGGTCCGATTATTCCCCTTGGCGCGGAGTTGCTGGCGCTCACACCGATAAGTGCGTTCCGACCACGTAGATGGCGGGGTGCCCTTCTTCGTGACAGTGCGAAGATCAAGCTGGAGATACAGGAGCCGAAGAAAAGACCCGTTAGTGCCGTTGCCGATTACACCGAAGTCCGCAATGTAAAGTCAGTAACGATCATCCAGCAGAAGGACATTTCCTTAAAACTGCTATTTGATGAAGAGCACGATCTCGAAGAACGTATCCTGAACGAACAGTTCATTCCCTAAACTGAAAGCTGGTCTGCACTGTTACGGCGTTAGATTAATAGCTGAGGTCAGTCCCTTTACTTCTGCGCCGACATCGATTGCCCGCATAACACCACCCATGACAGCAACGCCATGGGCTCCATGCTGAATGCAGTCGACGGCGTTAGCGGTCGAAATGCCTGCCAGGGCGATAAGAGGGATAGAAACTTCTTTGGCAGCCTCTTCCAACCCAGCCACGCCTAGTGCAGGGCCATAGCCCGGCTTGCTAGCGGTCTCAAAAATCGGACTCAACGTCACATAGTCGGCACCAGACGACTCTGCTCTAAGAGCATCTTCAATTGAATGACACGACACGCCGATAAGGGCATGCGGTAACAAAGCCTCCCGGGCCATTTTAACATTATCAGCTGATTGGAGGTGAACGCCTCGAGCGCCGCATGCCTGAGCAACACCAATGTCCCCATTGATGCAAAGCACAGCATCATTTGCTTCGCAGCATTCCGCTAAATAGATTGCCCTGCTTCGAAACCTCTCTGCCGACGCAGTTTTCTCCCGATACATGACCCACCGACAACCTGCGCCGAGAGCTTCCTGAATGACATATTCGATTGTTCTTGGAGATGGCGGTGGGTCAGTGATTACCAGCAGAGCTGGAACCGGCAGCGGGTTTGTCACAACTCAATGGCACCATCTGTCGGCGTTGATGCTGTTGCAAATAACCGGCGCGGTATTCTGCCGGCTTCAAAGGCATAACGACCCGCTTCGATGCCGAGTTTCATCGCCTTCGCCATTTTTACCGGGTCCCGCGCGCCTGCAACTGCCGTATTCAGCAAAATACCATCGCACCCAAGCTCAAGCGCTTCAGCGGCGTCGGAAGCCGTTCCGACACCAGCATCTACGATGATCGGCACCGAGCACTGCTCGCGAATAATCCTGAGATTGTAAGGATTGCGAATTCCCATACCGGAACCAATCGGCGCCGCCAGCGGCATAACCGCAGCACAACCAATGTCTTCCAGCTTCTTGCAGGTAATTGGATCGTCATTGCAGTAAGGCAAAACAATAAAGCCTTTGCTGACAAGTTCCTCCGCGGCCCGCAAAAGCTGCTCTACATCCGGAAATAATGTTTCATCGTCACCAATGACTTCCAGCTTGACCCAATTGGTTTCAAGCGCTTCCCGTGCCAGCTCCGCCGTCACAACGGCATCTCTCGCCGTAAAACAACCGGCCGTATTAGGAAGAAGATGAAACCGGTCACCTAACAGGTCATAGAGCCCTTCACCCCCGCTATCCTGGCTAACACGACGTACGGCGACCGTGACGATCTCAGCACCACTCGCCTCAATCGCATCCATCATCACTTGTTGATTTGGGTACCGTGACGTCCCAATCAGGAAACGCGACGAAAACGTCTTTCCAGCAATCGTAAACTCGTTATTAGCGACCTTGGCGTCCATATTATCCCCCGCGCACAATGTGCACGATTTCCACTTTATCATCCTGTTTCATAGAAGTTTGAGCCCAATCTGCCCGTGGCACAACCTCCCCATTTAATGCCACAGCAACGCCACCTTTGCCGCTGTCGACACCATTTTCCTCAAGCAATTCAATAAGCGTCGAACTGTTCAAAGGTTTTTGTTCACCATTTACAGAAATCGTTTTACTCATGGGAATTTCCCCAACAAACCTCTAATCCGCTGTTAAACATTAACCGCAACCGGCTTTTCAAAACGATCTAACAGAAATGGCTTGATAGAGCTACCAACCTCACCATTACGAACACAATCGCATATCGCCTTTGCCGTCAGCGGAGCCAGCAAAATGCCGTTCCGGTGATGTCCTGTCGCAAGAAATAGGCCGGGTGTCGGTGTCGGACCCAATATCGGTGCATCGTCGCGGCTCGCCGGCCTCAACCCAGCCCAGCTTTCCACTAAGGGCAAATCGTAAATTCCTGGCAATACATCCCATGCCAGGCGCAGCAACTCCATAATACCCCCAGCGGTAAGTCCGGTATCAAAGCCCATCTCCTCAACCGTTGCGCCAATGATCAGACGACCGTTGCTTTTCGGGGCAAGGTAGATCGAGGGCACGACACCATTGCCTGGCCCCCAAATCACGGTTTCGATCAGTGGCATTTGCGGTTCCATCTGAACCGCAACCATTTGTCCCTTCAGAGGACGGACCGGTGGACGGCTAATCTCCGGCAGCCCTGCCAAATTGCGAGACCAGGCTCCGGCGGCCAACACAACCGCATCGGTTGTAACGGTGCCATCCTGGACGTCGATAGCGGAAATTCTTCCACCAGCTGTTGAAACCCCTGTTACCTCGACGTTCTCGCGAAGGGTGCCACCAGCCGCCAGAAAAGCCGCCCGCAGCGCTTCGGCGACTTTTCTATTATCCACTTGATGATCCAACGCACTGTAAACAGCGCCGCCGACAGCGCGCGCGAGATGTGGTTCCCGTTTGCGTGCCTCGTATCCGCTGAGCCATTCAACATCGAGGCCAAGGGACTGGAAATAGGAAAATCTGTGTTCGAGATGTTCTACATCGTCGCGATCGAGCCCGACGACCATCGTGCCTTCTTCGCGGTAATCAACATCGACCCCAGTTGCTGCAAGAAGCTCAGCAGCAAAATCTTTCCACATTGCCCGGCTTTCTAGCGCCAATGGGAGCAATGCTTCCTCGCCATGTTCAGCTTCCGCCTGGGGTGCCAGCATACCAGCTGCGGCCCAGGTCGCTTCCATGCCGGCAGTTCCGCGATCATACACCGTCACGGCTTCGCCCGCCTGAGCGAACCGCCAACCAATTCCCAGCCCGCAAATACCGCCACCAATTATTGCGATCATCGCAGCAAAAGCTCCAAATTTTCTGGAAGCCATCTCGTAAAACGCTGGGAGAAACCCTGCGTGACGGCTCCCTACGCTGGTTCCAACCAGTTCAGGTTCGATGGGTGTTCTCTCAGTCCTGACGGACACCCCAGGTCACACCCTAAAGGTGATCTTCTGCTCCATTACTGTCAAGCCTGTCCATTGCCTTGTCGCTCAATCCATGTCGTTATCCGGGACATTGTGGGAACGGAGACTCCATGAGCGACGCTGGCGGAACGAAATCTAGCAAACCCAATATCCCTATTTGGGTGGCCTATGGCATGCTTATTATGACCGCCGTGTTTTGGTCAGCGACCGCCGTTGCCGTCCGCGCTTCAGCCGGCGACATCCCACCGCATAGTTTTACGTTTTGGCGCTGGACTATCGCATTTCTGCTCTTTATGCCGTTTGCCGCCAAACCATTCTGGCAACAACGTGCTATCTACCGGAAACATTGGCTGATGATGTCTGGTCTTTCATTCACAGGCATCACCGGCTTTACAATTTTCTATTTTCTGGGTCTTCAGGTAACGACAGCGATTAATGCGTCGGTCCTAAGTGGCGCCACGCCCATCGCGATTGTCATCGTCTCGTTTGTTATTTTACGGATCAAGCTAACGCCAACCGTTATCGCCGGAACTGTGCTAGGTATCATTGGTTCCCTGGTGATTATTCTAAATGGTGATTTGAGCGCAATATCAACCATGAAATTTGGTGTCGGCGACCTCTTCATTGTTGCGGCGATGACCTCTTGGGCAGTCTACACTGTTTGCCTCAAGTGGTTGCCGCCAGACCTCGATCCCTTTGGATTAATTCTCGTTTTAACCGGTCTTTCCATACCGATGGTTCTTCCGTTCTATATGTGGGAAATCGCTCAGGGACAGTTCTTCGACCTGAATTTCAAAAATGTTGGACTCATCCTATTCACCGCAATTTTTCCATCGGTTGTCGCCTATCTGTTTTGGAATAAAGGCGTCGAGGTTGCCGGTCCGAATGCCGCTGGTTTTTCGAGCTATCTTATCCCCGCCTTTGGTACAGTCTTATCTGTTCTCCTGTTGGATGAAAGTTTTCAACTGTTTCACGCTATTGCAATCGCGCTCATTTTTGCCGGACTTTACCTCGGTATGCGCGTTCAGCAGGCTTGAGGGGTTGACGCGTCGTGTCCTGCTTGTAAAGTCCGGCAACTTATTTTTAAAACAATGTGTAACCAATGACTCCTGACAATCGTGTTCTAATCGCTGGTGCTGGCCCGGTCGGGGTGATTTCCGGCTATTATCTCGCTCGACAGGGTGTTCCGGTCACTGTTTTCGACTCCCTGCCGGAGACAACTGCGGATCACCGAGCTTCAACCGTGCACCCTTCAACTCTCGAAATGCTGTCGGATCTCGACATGACTGACGAGCTGCGCGCTATGGGTCTGGTTTCGGCGGTTTTTCAATTTCGTGACCGCTATGATGACCGCATCGTTGCTGAGTTTGATTATGGCATAATTGCCGACGAAACACCGTTTCCGTATGCGCTACAGGTCGAACAACACAAAGTCATTAATGTCGCTCGAAAACATGCAGAACAACTGCCTGATTTCAAACTAATGCGCCCATATGAGGCCGTCAGCTTAAAGCAGAACGATGATGGCGTAGAATTATCGGTCAAGAACCCAGATGGTGAAATCGAAACCCATAGCGGACGCTATCTGATCGCTGCCGATGGTGGGCGCAGCATCATCCGAAAATCGCTAAATATTGATTTTCCGGGCTTCACCTGGGGTGAGCGGTTTGTTATTGCGACGACTAAGTTTGATTTTGGAACGCCTGAAGCGGGCAACCACCGCTATCGCAACTATGTCGCCCACCCTGATCAATGGTGCGCGTTGATCAAGGTGGCTGGTGACGACATGACCGGGCTATGGCGTATTTTGCTGCCCGCGTCGGGCGATGAGTCCGATGAATACGTGAAGAGTATCGACTGGGTACAGGACAAGTTCACCGAATGTCTGCCCTACTCCCCACCTTACGAAATTATTCACCGCAACCTTTACAACGTGCATCAGCGTGTTGCTGAGACTTTCCATGTGGGTCGCGCTGTTCTGGCCGGCGATTCAGCCCACGTAAACAATCCGCTCGGTGGAATGGGCATGAATGGCGGCATTCATGACGGCTTGAATATTGCAGAAAAGCTGGTCCGCATTTGGCGCGGTGAAGGCGACGATGCGCTGCTGGCGCAGTATGACCGACAGCGCCGGACCATGGCCAAGAAATATGTTCAAGCGCAATCCATCCAGAACAAAGAGCTATTGCAGGAAAGCGATATGGAGATCCGGCGCCAAAAACTGGATGCTCTTGGCGCTATCACCGAGGATCGCGACACCTGTCACGAGTATCTTCTCAAATCATCTCTGATTGCGATGGTACGGGAAGCCAACAGCGTTCAATAGCTGACACCGAACCGGTTCAGAATCCTGTTCCGTAATGCCAGTACATCGCACGTACCGGCACTATAATCGATCGCGCCGGGAAAAATTACTTTGCCGCGCGTCCGTTCACAGAAATCCGTTTTAACCTTACCATATTCGTAAGGCACTGTTGGCGGAGCGACGCCTTTTTGCAGGCTAAAATCTGCAGCCCCCGGATTACGAAAAAGCGATTTCAAGACTTCATCCCCCCGACCAATCGAACTTCTACCCAGCCAATTGGCGAATCCATCCATTGTCGAGAGCATTTTCATGACTTCCGCCTTTTCAATCCAATTGCTAAACTTCACATCATAGTCAGAATTGCGTTCCTTGAGCTTGCGAACAACTCCGGGAGTATAAGCCGCAAATGGATAACCCGTCTGGATATTGTCATCGGATTTAACCTCAGCATCTTTCCGCAATGAAACGGCACCCGACATAATATTGTTCTGCACCGTCGCGAAGCTGTCCTTAAAACGCAGCATAACGCCCCAAGGATTTAAAAATTGTATTGTGATGTATCGCTATGTCGCGTGATCGGTTGATATACACACCCGGCGCTTGTGGACAGTTGATGATCACGTTGTTCCGCATGGCCCCATTTCTATGTTCAAGAGGGCAATCAGGCCTGGAGCATCTAAACGTCCCGCCGCCGCCAAAGGAAAGTCCGACGCGCTGACGGCCTTTGTGCCGCCATTCGCATACAACCAGATTACGTTCAAAAAGACCGCCTTTACCGCCACCTTTCAGAAAGGCGCCGTAGCTAATCCCGTCACCGCCGCCTTTCGCAAAATCCGCTATAAAGTTTTCGGTAATACGCCAGTTATCACCGCCAACAACATTAATCAGCGTAACGGGTTCTGCGGTTTTTCTCGGTGCCTCGTTATAAAAAGTGTTTCCCGTAATAACGACATTGTCAGGAGACAGTTTTTTTTGCGGGTTACCTTTAACGGAAGCATGAAAACCAACAATATGGTTGCCACGCAGCACCGCATGATCTGCCCGACCCACGACATGAAAAGCATGATGGGCGTTTTTGCCGCCACGAATATCGAGATTTTCAAAGACCCAATAGGGAGCATCCAGTTTGAATAATTCAACGGCATCCGTCTCAATCCGGGTTTGCGAAGGATTGACGGCGGTAACGGTAATCGGCGCATTGGCTGCACCAGGGCGCGTAATCAATATCTTATTCAAACGATACCGACCGGGCTGCAGAACAATCCTATCCGCCGGTTTCGCGACCTTAATAGCTCGCACCAGACTTGGAACATCAGATACCGGGACTTCACGTGCCGTTGTCGGCAGGCCAATAGAAAACGATAGAACTAGAATTAGAAGTGCCCGCATAATTCGTTCGACTTTCAAACAGACCTGCCCTCTCAAAAGTGATCAGGTTCCTTCTCCAAAGACTTCGCCATTTCCGGGGCTTTTTTCAAGACCCAGAAAAACAGCGCAATGCAGCAGACACCACCGGCGGCAACCGGTATCTGCAATCCTATCCATTCTGTCGCCGCACCCATCAAAAAGGCACCGAGCGCGGGGCCGCCGCGGGAAATCATACCGTACAGGCTCATGACCCGCCCTCTGATTTCACCTGACACGGCGTTTTGCAATAATTGCTGCTCGCCGACACCGACAAAGGTCATCCCTAACCCGGTAACGGCAACGCAAAACATACCGATCCATAAATTGTCAGTGACGCTGAATGCAATGAGACCTAGCCCCACGACAAGGACCATCCACGCCACAATATGGGTCAGCCCAGCAACCGAGCTTCGCCGGGCGAGGATAACACTGCCCAAAACAGCCCCGACACCAATTCCCGTGTGCAACAGGCCTAGCCCATCCACCCCGCTATTGAACACCAGGTCAGCAAATCCAGGCAGGAGCTCGGCGTAAGCACGCCCGCACATGGCCACTACACTCAGCAGGATAAATAGTGGCGCGATACCGGGCATCTGAAGACAATAGCGTATGCCCTCAATGATTTCCGCCGGCATGTTCCTGATCGGGCGCGGTTCCGGCACGAAGGGGTTTTCCAAGCGGATAAAGAATAGCGCTAAAATGAAGATCAAATAGGACGCTGCATTCACTGCAAAGGCTGTTCCAGCATCCCATTGTGCGACAATAAGAGCCGCGACGGCGGGTCCCAACACGCGAGAAAGATTAAATGACAGCGAGTTAATGCCTATCGCTGAAGACAGGTCCTTTCTCTCTACCAGGCTGGGTAAAATGGAAAAGCGCAGCGGCTGGTTGAACGACATGATGACACCCCTTGCAAAGGCGAGGCCCACCAACCATCCGATGGTCGCGTTCCCCGAAAAAGCAATTCCGGCCAGAATAATCGCCTGCACCATCGCGAGAAATTGCGTACCCTGAATGCCTCGGAGTCGGTTCACGCGATCAGCGACGGCGCCCGCTAACGGCGCCAGAATAACGGCAGGAACGAGTTCCACGACAGCCACGACACCGAGCCAGTAGCCGGATTTCTCCAGTTCCCAGGCCAGCCAGCCCATGGCAACGCGCTGTATCCATGATCCAAAATGGGACAGAATATTGGTCGAAGCGTAGATAGCGTAATTGCGGTTGGACAATGCGCTGACAATTGCCGCGAAACCGTACGGCGACTGCATATCAGTGTTTTCCTGTCTGTTGTGAAGACTCAAGGGATTCTGCCAGCGACTCGCGACGATGGTAGTACCAAGCCCAGATCCCGATGCAAATTATCGCACCACCAGCAATTGGCCAACGCAAACCGACATGATCTCCGATCCAGCCCATCATGAGTGATCCGAGCGAAGGACATCCCCGCGAAATTGCGCCGTAGAGGCTCACGACACGTCCCCTCATATGTTCATCGACAGAGGCCTGAATCAGCGTATGTTCGCCGGTTCCCGCGACAGTCATGGCAAAGCCACCGATCAGAACCGCCGCAACGGCGACATAAAAGTTTGTCGAAAGGGCAAACACGAGCAGCACAAGCGCTAAAATCAAGATATTCAGCAGAACAATGCGGGTAAGGCCTCGAATATGACCCCGCTGCGCCAGCCAGAAGCCGCCCAGAACCGCTCCAACACCAACAGCCGACACGAGCACCCCTAAGGCGTCAGGACCTCGCTGAAAGATGGTTTCAACGAAGCCAGAAAATAAGTCGATATAGGTCCGACCACAGATACCCACAATAAACAGGATAATCATCATCGTCCCAAGGCCGGTATGGGAGAACGTATAGCTAAAACCTGCTCGTATTTCTGCCGGAATGCGTTTGAGAGATGCTTGCGAACTGGAGACACCCTCTTGAACCAAGTGGATAGAAAACAGTGCAATTGCGAATATGCCGTTTCCAACGGCGTTGAAGGCAAAAACAATGCCGACACCAAAAATCCATTCGTCCCCAGCGACCGCAATAATACCGCCAGCAATTAAGGGCCCGGCAACGCGGGCGACATTGAAGATCAGGGAATTGATTGCAACGGCTGACGCCAGTGCTGTCCGCCCCACCATGTTGGGAACAATCACCAGCCGAACAGGATGATTCATCGCCAGAACCAGTCCTAGGAGAAGCGTAAGAACAAAAACCAGTTCTATGGTGACAATGCCGGCAAAACAGCAATAAGCCAACACAACAGCCTGCGCCGTGGTGAACAACATCGAAAACCGCATCATGGCGAGGCGGTTTACGCGTTCGGTGATGGCCCCTGCCAGCGGCGCGAGAAAGACCGTCGGGAATAGGTCTGCCATCGCTATGGCGCCGAGCCAGAATGCAGACCCTGTCAGTTTCCAGGTAAGCCACTGCAGGGCGATGCGGTAAGCCCACATACCGAAATGCGAGCAAATATTGCCCGAGGTATAAATTCGGTAATTCCGGTTTCCCAGCGCAAACAGAATTGCATCAAATCGGCCACCAAACGCCATTTAAGGCCCTTCAGATAGAGTTTCGGCGAAAACCATACTCCCGGACGCGCAAGCCCCCAAGGTCCGCCCTTCATATTTATGGCTGCATCACCTTTCGAAATCTTGCAGAAATTCCCGAAAAACCTTGACGATTACGCCTTTCGGAGCACTAATGCGCCACCGCAACGCAAAATGAAGGCATTATGGCGAAAGAAGAGCTCCTAGAATTTTCGGGTACCGTGATGGAACGGCTCCCCAATGCTATGTTCAAAGTTAAATTAGAGAATGGTCACGAGGTGCTCGCGCACACCGCTGGCAAGATGCGCAAGTTTCGCATCCGCGTCCTCGAAGGTGACAAGGTTGACGTCGAAATGACGCCCTATGATCTGACCAAAGCCCGGATTATCTTCCGGCACAAATAAGCTGATAATGACCCGCCAGAAAGACTGGCGGGCCTTGTTCCCGTAGCACGCGCGAGAGTATACAATACGCCTGCGAACGTGCCTGTCCTGACATCAGGACATCAACCAGAACCGGTGACTTATGGCGACACGATCCTGGCGAACCCCTGTCGTTATCCTGACCTGCGCAACATTGATCCTGTTGTTGTCGTTTGGCGCACGCCAGACCTATGGTCTGTACCTGGCACCTATTTCCAAGATACAGGGATGGGAAATCGGAATCTTCTCGTTCGCTATGGCTCTACAGACGCTCGTTTGGGGCCTGTCACAACCATTCTGGGGTAATATCGCCGACAGATTTGGTGCAGGCAGAGTCGTTAGCGCTGGTTTGATCCTTTATGCAGCCGGGCTCTGGATGATGTCGGAGTCGGTGACGCCGCTGGGTATCACTCTATCGACTGGGCTTGTTACCGGGCTCGGCATGAGCGCCACCAGTTTTCCGATTATTCTCGC